>NZ_CEVIVD010000032.1:13216-20107 GCF_982290655.1 Protofrankia sp. CiP1_Cm_nod3 | reverse complement strand
GTCCGCCCCTGACCAGCCCCCGCCCCCGGCCAGCTCGCCGTCCGGGGCCGCCGACGGGTACCCGAGGCCGCTGGCAGCGTCACGCGTGCCAGCTGTCATGCGCGTCCGCGTCACATGCCGGGGTACGTAACCTGCTGGGGCTGTAACGGATCCGCCGAAGGCGGCCGTCGGCAGGGGAGTGCGACAGCCGCGTGGAGAGGGAAACCTCGCGGCACGGAGAAGGGCGGGTGTCCGCGCGCTGGCCGGTGCGCCCGATGAGGGCACACCCGGCCGGCACCCGCAGCGCCCTGACCGGTACTCGTGGCCGGCCCGTGGCCGGCGCGTGGCCACCGCCAGCGCGCCGGCTCGCGCGGCCGGTCAGTGCGCGGAGCTGGTGGCGGTGGCCCGGGCCGCCGCACCGGTGGCTGACCGTCGCGGCCCGGGCTCGACCTGCAGCCGGCCGGTCAGGCCGGTGGAACGCAGCAGCGCCATGAACGCCGGGGACGCCCCCCGGATCCGCACGGTCGAGTGGACCCCGCGCAACAGCAGGTCGGCCCGTAGGAGCGCGGCCATCCCGGCGATGTCGATGGCGGTCAGGCCGCCGACGTCCACCACCACGTCGGTGCCGCCATGGCCGAGCAGCTCATGGATTTGCTGACGGAATCGCAACCGGCCGCGGGTGTCGAGCTCGCCGTCGAGTACGATGATCACTTCGCACTCGGACCGCGTCACCGACATGCGCAGCCGACCGGCCTGCACCTGCATGCTTTTGCCCCCCGGTGATACCGCCGGCTTCCCACCACTGTCACCCGTTGCCACACCTCCGGACGAGACCGGATGAGAATCGTCAACAGCCGTGGTCTTTCCCCGAGCCACGAGATACACACACTCGACACAGCGATACTACCGAGCGTGACCAAAGATTCCGACTCTCCCGGGGCGCGGGCCCGGTGGGAGCCGCCGGGCGGCCCACGGGCCGGCTCCTGACGGTCACCGGGCCGGCGCGGGCCGCCACCCGGGTCACCTCGATGCGCGCCGGGCCTCGCGGAAGCGGCGGATGAGGTTGTTGGTGGAGCTGTCGTGGTCCAGCCGCCCGGCCCCGGCGGCCCCGGCGGCCCCGGCAATGTCGTCACTGTCCGTGGTATCCGCTGACAGTTCCGGAATGATGCGCTGTGCCAGCAGCTTGCCGAGCTCCACGCCCCACTGGTCGAAACTGTTGATGTCCCAGAGCGCCCCCTGGGTGAAGACCTTGTGCTCGTAGAGGGCGATGAGCTGACCGAGGGTGAACGGCGTCAGCCGGTCCGCGAGAATCGTGCTGGTCGGCCGGTTCCCCGGGAACGTCCGGTGCGGGACGAGGGCGGGGTCGGCCCCTTCGGCGGCGACCTGCTCGGCGCTGCGGCCGAAGGCGAGCGCCTCGGTCTGGGCGAAGAAGTTCGCCATCAGCAGGACGTGGTGGTCCGTCCCGGTGTCCGGGTTCGCCGGCACGTCGTGGTCCGGGTGGACGAAGCCGATGAAGTCGGCCGGGACCAGCGCGGTGCCCTGGTGGAGGAGCTGGAAGTAGGCGTGCTGGCCGTTGGTCCCGGGCGTGCCCCACACCACCGGGCCGGTGGGCGTGGACACCGGCCGGCCGGAGCGGTCCACGGACTTGCCGTTGCTCTCCATGTCGAGCTGCTGCAGGTACGCCGGGAACCGTCCCAGATAGTGGCTGTAGGGCAGGACGGCGTGGGTCTGCGCGCCGAAGAAGTCCCGGTACCACAGGCCGAGCAGCCCCAGCAGCACCGGCAGGTTCCGCTCGAACGGAGCCGTCCGGAAGTGGACGTCCATCGCGTGGAACCCGGCGAGCAGGTCACGGAAATGCTCCGGCCCGATCGCCAGCATCAGGGAGAGGCCGATCGCGGAGTCCACCGAGTAGCGCCCACCGACCCAGTCCCAGAACTCGAACATGTTGTCGCTGTCGATACCGAACGCGGTCACCTCCGCCGTGTTCGTCGACACCGCCACGAAGTGGGACGGGACGGCGTCCGGCCCGAGCGCGTCGGTCACCCAGGCGCGGGCGGTGCGGGCGTTCGCGAGCGTCTCCAGGGTGGTGAACGTCTTGGACGAGACGACGAACAGCGTCTCGGCCGGGTCGAGGTCGTGCGTCGCCTCCCAGATGTCGGTGCCGTCGACGTTGGAGACGAAACGGAACCGGATCGAGCGGTCGGAGTAGTCCAGCAGCGCGTCGTACGCCATGGCCGGGCCGAGGTCCGACCCGCCGATCCCGATGTTCACGACCGTCCGGATGTGCTTTCCGGTGGCGCCCCGCCAGACCCCGGAACGGACCTTGTCGGCGAACGCGGACATCCGCTGGAGCACGGCGTGCACCGCGGGCACCACGTTCACGCCGTCCACCTCGATGACGGCGTCCGCGGGGGCGCGCAGCGCGACGTGCAGCACCGCCCGGCCCTCGGTCGTGTTGATCCGCTGGCCGGTGAACATGGCCTCGATCTGGTCCCGCAGCCGGGCCCGCTCGGCCAGGGCGACCAGCAGCTCCACCGTCCGGGCGGTGATCCTGTTCTTGGAGAAGTCGAGGTGGAGGCCGTCGGCCGCCGCGGTGAACGTCTCGCCCCGGCGCGGGTCGTCGTCGAACAGGCCGCGCAGGTGGACACCGGCGAGCTCCGCGTGGTGCTTCTCAAGCGCCGCCCATTCCGGCGTGCCGGTTATCAGGGAATCGTGCTGGACGGCACCGTGGGACGGCTCGATGGACGACATGATCTTCGGGAACCTCCCGGCTGGACGGCTGCGGGCGCGGGCGCGACATGCCCACGATGCTGCATGCCCCCGTGCCGGGTCCACGTCACCGCATGCCCAGCAGGTCACCGCGCGCGTCACCCGGCGGGCCGCCGCGGCGGCGCGGTACCGCCGGGAGCCGGCGCAGGCCGTCCACCAGTAGATGTGACACCGCGGATACGGATAGATCATGAACGTGACCGGCTGTCGCTGGCTATGATTCGTGTCACCCATCTGTCAGCGCCGGTTGTGACCCGCGACAGGATCGGCGGACGGTGACGGTCGTACACTCACGACTGTTTTGCGGCTCCGGTTGTTCTGCGGCTCCGGCGCGGATGCGGGAACAGCTGTCCATACGGTGGCGGACGGAACTGACCTTTGTTGATTGATCGCTCCCTGGTGGAGGCCGCTCTCCCCGGATACCAGGTCGAGAGTGAACTCGGCCGCGGTGGCTACGGGCTGGTCCTCGGCGGCCGCCATCGGCTGATCGGCCGCAACGTCGCGATCAAGGTGCTGCTCGACACGGCCAACGACGCGGACCTGCGGACCCGCTTCCTCGCCGAGGCGCGCGTCCTGGCCGAACTCGACCATCCGCACATCGTGCGCATCCACGACTACATCGAGCATCAGGGCACCTGCCTGCTCGTCATGGAACTGCTCCCCGGCGGCACCCTGCGCCAGCGGCTGGCGACCGGCCCGATCCCGCCGGAGGCCACCTGCGCGCTGGGCCTGGCGGCCGCGGCGGCGCTGCAGGCCGCGCACGCCCACAACGTCCTGCACCGGGACATCAAGCCCGACAACATGATGTTCGCCTCCGACGGGCTGCTGAAGGTCACCGACTTCGGCGTCGCGAAGATTTTCGAGGGCACCGAGACGACCGCCAGCGGGATTCTCGGGACACCGCGCTACATGGCCCCCGAGCAGATCACCGGGGGACGGCTGCACGCCTCCACCGATCTCTACGCGCTCGGCGGAGTGCTCTACGAGTTACTCGCCCAACGTCCTCTTTTCGGCCGTTCCCTGTCCGTGGGCGCGCTCGTCAACCACCATCTCAACGTCACCCCGCTCCCGCTCGAGAACATGCCCGCCGCCCTCAACGCGGTCATCATGCGCACGCTGGCCAAGGAGCCCGCCGCCCGCTTCACCGGCGCCACCGCATTCGCCCTCGAGCTCGCCCGGGCCGCCGCGGGCGCGTTCGGCCCGAACTGGCTCGCCCGCTGCGGGATCAAGGTGCTGCTGGACGACGAGGTGCGGCACGCGGCGCTGGGCCAGGCGTCCGGGTCGGAGCCGACCGTCCGGGGCGTGGAAACGCCGTCCGGGCAGCCCGGGACGCCGGGATCCGGTCCCCAGCCGCCGCGGCCGTGGCCCGCGAGCCCACAGCCACAGCCACAGCCACAGCCACAGCCGGGATGGTCCGGGCAACAGCCGCAGCAGCCGCAGCCGCGGGCGTACCAGCCTCCGTACGGCGGCCGGGCCGCCGCCGGGCCCCAGGCCCCCTACTGGGCGCCACCGGCGGGATACCCGGCACCGGCCCCGCCGGCCGGTGGGCCGCCGCCGGGCACCCCCGACGCCTTCCCGCCGGCGGCGCCGGCCGGCCCGGCCCCGTACCCCCCGCCGGGCCGGCCCGGTACGGACTGGTGGCAGCCCAACCCGTTCGCTCCCGGCGGCGGGCCGTCCGGGCCGTCCGGGCCCCGGGACGGGCGGGTGCCCGCGGGCCCGCAGCCACCCCCGGGACCCGGCCCGGGATGGCCGCAGGGCCAGCGACGGCCGTCCCGCCGCCGGATGTGGCTGATCACCGGAGTCGTGTTCGTCGTGGTCGCCGCACTGAGCATCGGCATCACCCTGGTGGCGGCCTCGGGCGCAGACGCCCCGCCCCAGCGCTCCGCGCTGTTCGTCCCGGGCACCGCCTACTCGGGCACGGCGCTGACCCTGCCCGGCCTGGACGCGTACGACGTCACGATCGACCGGGCGGGCGCGCTCTACATCACCGACTGGACCAGCCACCAGGTACGCAAGATCTCCCCGGACGGAACCGTGGCCACCGTCGCCGGCACCGGCAGCGGCAACGCGGGCTTCGGCGGCGACGGCGGCCCGGCCACCCAGGCGGAGCTGGACAGCCCGGCCACAACGGCCGTCGACGCGGACGGCAACGTCTACATCAGCGACTCGCACAACCACCGCATCCGGAAGGTCGACCCGCGGGGGATCATCACGACGATCGCCGGCACCGGCACCGCGGGTTTCTCCGGCGACGGCGGCCCGGCGACGGCGGCCCAGCTCAACGAGCCCTACGGGCTGGCGATCGCCGCGGACGGCTCGGTCTACATCTCCGACTACGACAACCAGCGCATCCGGAAGATCGACCCGCAGGGGATCATCACGACGGTCGTCGGCACCGGCACGGCCGGCTTCTCCGGCGACGGCGGCCCGGCCGCCCAGGCCCAGATCAAGAACCCCAACAACCTGGCCGTGGCCGCTGACGGCACTCTCTACATATCCGAACTCGGCAACGCGCGGATCCGCAAGGTCAGCCCCGACGGTGTCATCACGACCGCCGCCGGGAACGGCACCTCCGGCTACGGCGGGGACGGCGGCCCGGCCACCGCGGCCCAGCTGCGCGTCCCCAGCGCCACCCTCAGCCCGGACGGCGTCCTCTACATCGCCGACTACAGCAACGAGCGCATCCGGCGGGTGGCCACCAACGGCGTGATCACCACTGTCGCCGGCAACGGGACCGCCGGCTCCGCCGGGGACGGCGCGGCGGCTGTCCGGGCGCAGCTGTCCAGCCCGACCGGCGTCACCGTCGACGGCGCCGGCAACCTCTACATCGCCGACGACAAGAACGACCGCGTCCGGCGCGTCAGCACCACCGGCATCATCACGACCGTTGCCCAGACCGGGTAGACCGGCCGGGAACCGTCGGATCATGATCCTTACCGCGTGTCGCCGGCCACCCGGGCAGCTGGCGGCCGGCGGTGGTGCCACCATGTGCGCTCCACGCACTTCGTACACTTCAGGCACTTCGTTGGCCTGTGTACTTCGTTCGCTTCCCTTTCCCGCGCGCCGGCGACCCCGAGGAATCGAGTAGGACCACGACATGGCAGTCGACCGCGCACGGGTAGCGGCCGCGTTACCGGACTACGACGTCGGTGACGAGCTCGGCCGCGGGGGCTTCGGTGTGGTCTTCGCCGGCCGGCACAGACTGATCCAGCGTGATGTCGCCGTCAAGGTGCTGCCCGAGGAGGACGGCGGGGCCGAGGAGGTCCGCGAACGGTTCCTGGTGGAGGCGCGGCTGCTCGCCGGGTTCGACCATCCCCATGTCGTCCGGGTCTACGACTATGTGGAACGCGGTGGCCTGTGCCTGCTGGTGATGGAGAAACTGACCGGCGGCAGCCTGCGCCAGCGGTTCGCCACCGGCCCGGACGGCCGGCAGCGGCGTGGCAACGGCCTTTCCGGGCCTGGCGGGCCTGGCGGGCCGAGGCAGCCGGCGGCCTGCGCGATCGGGCTGTCGGCCGCCACCGCGCTGGCCGCCGCGCACGCGCGGGGCGTCCTGCACCGGGACATCAAGCCGGACAACCTGCTGTTCACCAGCACCGGCCTGCCCAAGGTGACCGACTTCGGCATCGCCAAGATCCTCGAGACCACGGCGACCACCACCACCGGACTGGTGGGCACGCCGCGTTACATGGCGCCGGAGCAGATCAGCGGTGACCGGCTCAGCCCGGCGACGGACCTGTACGCCCTCGGGCTCGTCCTCTACGAACTGCTGGCCGGCCGGCCCCCGTTCGACCGGCACCTGAGCGTCCCGGCGATGCTCCACCACCACCTCAACGTGCCGCCCGCGCACCTGACGGAGGCCCCGGAGCCGGTCGCCGCCGTGATCGGGCGCGCGCTGGAGAAGCACCCGCCCGCCCGGCACTCCTCCGCCCAGGAGTTCGCCATCGATCTGGCGCGGGCCGCGGCCAGCGTCTACGGCCCCGGCTGGCTGACCGCCAGCGGAGTACCCACCAGCCTGCCGGACGCCGTCACCGCGGCGGCTCGAGGTGACACAGCGGCTCGAGGTGACACGGCGGCCACAGCCCGCCCGCGGGCAGCACAGACACGCCCGGCGACGGCCCAGCCATGGTGGTCGGCGTCCGACAC
>NZ_CEVIVD010000032.1:7415-12484 GCF_982290655.1 Protofrankia sp. CiP1_Cm_nod3 | reverse complement strand
CACGGCGTGTGGCGGCCCTGTTCGGGCCGCGGCGCAACCGGATCGGCGCCGGTGTCCTGGTACTCGTCCTGGTCGCCGTCATCCTGGTCGCGCTCTCACGCGGTGGCTCCGGCCCACGGCCGGGCCGGGCCGCGTACAGCGGCCCCACCATCACGGGCGCGCTCTCCTCGGTGAACGGCATCGCCATCGGCCCGGACGGCACCATCGTCGTGTCGGACAGCAGCGCCGGCCGCGTCCTGACGCTCAGCCCGGCCGGGACCGTCGAGTGGCTGGCTGGTTCCCGCCCGCCGTCACCGAGGCCGACGGCCGGGGCGAGCGCACAGCCCACGGCCGACACCGACGCCCGCCGGAAGGTCCTGGCCTCACCGGGCAGTGTGGCGGTCGACACCGCCGGCGCGATCTACGTCGCCACCAGCACCTCCGACGGCCAGGTTTTCATGATCACCAGGGACGGCGGCATCTCCGTGGTCGCCGGCAGCGGTTCCGAGCTGGACGGATTCACGGGAAACAACGGGGCCGCAGCCGCCGCGGAACTGTCGGGCCCACGCGGGATCGCGGTCGACGACAACGGCGACGTCCTCTTTTCCGAAGGCAGCCGGGTACGGAAGGTCACGGTCGCCACCGGCCGCATCGCCGCGGTCGCGGGCTCGTCGACCAGCGGGACGTCGGGTGACAACGGCCCGGCCGCCGACGCCCTGTTGAACAATCCGGCGAGTGTCGTCATCGCCAGGGACGGCAGCGTCTACATCCTCGACAGAGGGACGGAAACAGTCCGGAAGATCAGCCCGAAGGGCGTCATCTCCCGTTTCGCCGGCGCGGCACCGTCAGCGACGGGCACGGCGTCGCCCACGCCGACCGCCTCACCGCCGCCGGTCGGCAGCGCCGGGGACGGCTCCCCGGCAACCGCGGTGACGCTCGGGGATCCCAGCGGGATCGCGCTCGCGCCGAACGGTGATCTCTACATCGCCGACTACGCGAACAACGTGATCCGGCTGGTGGACGCGGCCACCGGCGTGATCAGCACCTTCGCCGGGTCCCGCGCCGCCACCGAGCCCGGGGACGGCGGCGACGCGCGGGAGGCCCGGGTCTACGCGCCGACCGGGATCGCCGTCGACGGCACCGGCGCGGTCTACATCGCCCAGTACGGCGGGATCGTCCGCCGGGTCGGGCCGGACGGCCTCATATCCACCGTCCTCAAGCCCTCCTGACGCCGCCGGGCCCCCTGGGCCCCTGCACCCCTGGGCACCCCTGGGCGCATGCCGCGCCGGCCGCACCGCGGCTGGCGTCTCGTCCGGTCCTGGCCATCGCACACAGTCCTGGCCGTCTCACACCGTTGCCCGCGTTCCCCGTCATTGCCCGCTCTCCCGCACCGTCCGGGCGCACCGGACTGTTCACGGAGAGTGTTCCCCTTAGGGACGTCGAGCGATGACGGGACGTTCGGCACCGCGGTCGTCAACGGAGCCACCTGCCCCGCTTCCCGGACAGAGGGCACCCAGAGTTTCCATTCGATTACACAAACGAGCGGTCGACATGTCATCGAGCGTGGATGGCGGGAGGCTCCGGTGAGCGTGGACGGCGCCTGTCCACCCCGTCTCCCGCGAGGTCCGGCATGACCGTGAAAAAGCTGACGCATCTGTCCCTGCTCGCATTGCTGATCTTTTATCTGGCGAACACGCCAAGCGACGCCGCTTACGTGGTCCGCTCGGCGGTCATCGTGCTCGGGGACGCCGCGGAAGGCCTGTCCCATTTCGTCACCGAGGTCGCGTGAGAGGCCGCATGAGGCGTCACATGAGACGTCGAACGGAACCGGGCGGGAGCACGGATGAACCGTGACACGATGACCACTATCCGCTGTTCCCGCCACGGAGCCGGCGGGCTCCTCCAACCCTGCCCGGAGAGGCGGCCGCGGTTACGCGGGATGGCCGGCCGGATGACGGCCGGTCAGGGGCGGCCGGTCAGGGGCGGCCGGTCAGGCGGCGGCCAGCGGGCGGGTGACCGCCACGATCGATGTCCAGTCCGACAGGGCGGACTCGACCACACCCCAGCGGGCGCCCTTCGCGGCGATCACCCGACCGTTCCCCACGTACATGCCGACGTGCCCCGGCGCCGCGGCGGTGCCGTCGGCTCCGGGGATGAACAGCAGGTCACCCGGCTGCGGATCCACCGCGGACACCAGCGGGCCCGCCCGCATCTGGTCCACGGTGACCCGCGGCAACGACACCCCGATCCGCTGGTAGGCCGCCTGCACCAGCGAGGAGCAGTCCCAGGCGTCCGGCCCGGTCGCGCCCCACACGTAGGGCCTGCCGATCTGGCTCTCCATGAACGCCAGCACCGGGGCCACCGCGGCCGCCGACACCGTGCCCGCGACCATGGCGTCGATGACGTCGCCGTAGACCTGCGCCTGGGCGAGGATGGTCCGGACGTAGTCACGGGTCTCCGGGTACGGCGGGACACCGGCGTAGGCGAGCACCGCCCCCGGCCCGGCGTTGTAGGCCGCGAGCATCTTCTCCCGCGGATCCGCCGAGACGGACGCCGTCGCCGCGGCCACGGCACAGTCGTAACGGGCCGCGGCGGGGATGGCGTCCGCCGGGTTCCACACGTCACCCTGGCCGTGGATGGCCCAGGTCCCGGGCATGAACTGGGCGATACCCATCGCGCCGACGGCGGAACGGGCGTTCGGGCTGAAACCGGACTCCTGGTGCAGCTGGGCGGCCAGCACCGCTGGTGACACCTCGGCGCAGCCGGCGTTGTTCGCAGCCTCGATGATCAGTGGCAGGTACTCCGACGGGATGCCGGCGGCGTTCCTGATCGTCCGGCGCACGTCGGAGCCGTCGTTCCCGATGAAGGGACCGGCAATGATCACCACGATGGCCGTGACACCGAAGACGAACGCGGCGATGCCACCGACCAGCCCCAGCCCGCCCCAGAGCATCCACCGTTGCCGGCGCCGACGGGCGCGGTAGCTCCCCCCTGCCACAGCGTCAGCGGCCCGGGGCGTCGCCGTAGGAGTTCGCCAGATCCGCGCCGGCCACCAGCCAGCTGCCGTCGGTCTGGCGGAGCAGGGTGAGCGTCGGGTTCGACACCGTCTCGGTGCGGTCGCCGGCCCGGTCGCTCACGGTCGTGCGCCGGACGTTGAGCAGCAGCACGACCCGGCCGCTGGCGGTGCTGTCAACACCGCCGAGCGGCGAGGCCGCGAGCACCTCGACGGTGGACCGGCTGCCCAGCTCCCGCAGCTCCAGCCAGGCCCGCGCCGGCTCCTCGGTGGCGGTGGCGCCGCGCTCCCCGCCGAGCTGGGCGAAGAAGTCCGGGGTCATGCAGGCGCGGGCACGCAGCAGACCGGCGTCCGGCCCGCTGTCGGCCCGGGTGTCATAGGACTGCCAGCGGGTGAAGCAGTCCACCGCGACGCTTCCGGGATCATGAGGGTCGAGCGGGACGGAGGCCAGTGGTGATGCGGTGGCAAGTGGCGGGCCAGGAGGCTGGCTCGCGGCCGGCGGCGGCCCGGTCGCGGCCGGGGTGGCGCTCGCCCGGGCCACGACGTCACGCACGGCCGAACAGGCCGGCACACCGCACAGCAGCACCGGCGCCGCCGCCACCAGCACGCACAGCCTGGACGCGGCCCGTGCGGGCATCCGTGGAGGCGTCCGCCCGGGCAGCCTGCCGGAAAAGATCACTCCCTGCCGTCCAGCCAGTCCCTGACCCGGCCGCGGCGGATCCGCCACTGATGGCCGACCTTGCGAGCCGGGATCTCCCGTTCGGACAGCAGCCTGAGCACCGTGCTCTCCGACAGCCGCAGCCACGCGACCAGCTCGTCGACCGTCAGCACGTCATCGTCCGCGGGATCCCTGCCCGCCGCGAACGCCGCCACCGAGACGCCCTCCTGTGCCACGCGACGGCCTCCCTCTCCGAGCACCTACCGCCGGCGCAGGAAGTTACACCCACCCAAGCCACCCTGACGACCCCCAAAGGAGCCTTGTCATACTTGAACAGCTCGTGTTACATCGATCCGTCCGAAGTTCAAGCCAAGCAACCGCAAGCAGCAGTAACAGGCACTAACCAGCCGGAGAATACCACGGAGGTCGACAGCGCGTGACCGATGTGTCGCGAGAGCCCTACGGCGATGACGGTGACGCGCGTCCCGTCTCGCTGATCGGTACACGCCTGCCCGCGGCGGGCCCACGACCGGATTCGACGACCCGTGACGTACCCGCCGCCGGCGTCGCGACCAGCGGCAGCCCGCCACCATCAAGATCTTCTTCTGCTGCCGAGCCGGGTCCGGACACCCGGACCGGACGGATCACCAGGCGCCTGCGCCGCCGGTCGCGCGACGCCTCGGGCGAGCACGCCCCCGCCGACGCGGACGACCCGCGCCAGGCCGAAGCGTTCCTGCTCCAGGACGCCGCAGGCTCCACCACGCCGGGGGCGGCCGCCCGCGGCGGCTCCGCAGGGCCGACCGCCCCCGCGGCTGCCGCCCCCGCGGCCACCAGCCCCGCGGCTGCCGGTCCCGCCGTCACGGCTCCGGTCACCACCGACGTCCCGAAGGCCCCCGACACCGTCGACCCGTCGTCCGCGGCGCCCGGAGCCGACGATCCCGCTGAGGCCCCCTCGTCCCGGCCGGCGGGGGAACCCGTGGCGGCCACGGGCGACGCCGCGAGCGCCGGAGCCGGAGCCGGGACGACCGGGGCTGGCGAGCGGCGGAGCGAGGCGGGGCGGCCGGACGGCGTGGAGGAGGCCGCGGGCGGCCACCCGCCGGCAGTCCCCGCCGCTGCGGAGCCGACCGGTGCACCCGGCGCCGGAGCAGCCGGCACCCGCGCCGGCGACGGCCGGCCGAGAGCCATCCACCACTCCGGCACCCCTGCCGGTCGGGCCACACCGACGACGGACAGTACCGAGGCATCCGCCCCGGCCGCCCGGGAGACAGCCGCCGAGGAACCCGTGCCGGGTGACGGCCACGCGCCGCCCGTACGGCCGTTCGCCACCGGCTCCGGCAGCCGTCCCGCCGCCACGGCCCGGCCATCGGGACGGCCGTCCGCGCACGCTCCCCGGGTGGCGGCCGCACCGACAGCACCGAC
>NZ_CEVIVD010000032.1:6295-7141 GCF_982290655.1 Protofrankia sp. CiP1_Cm_nod3 | reverse complement strand
CCCTGGGACGACATCACCGAACTGGCGCCCTGGGAGGAGATTCCCATCCGGGAGTCCCTCGCCGACCGGGTCGCCACACCGCTGGAAGGCTCCTGGCGGATCGCGGTCACCTCGCTGATCGGCGGTTCGGGACGCACCACCGTCACCGCGATGCTCGGAATGACCCTGGCCGGCATCCGCGCCGAGCCCGTGGTCGCCCTCGACATCTCCGGTGATCTGGAACGCGCCACGGCCACCGGCGGCTCCGACGTGAGTATCGAGTTCGGCGCCTCACTCGCGGAACGCGCTGGCGTGCGCCCGCCGGTGACGCTCAGTGATCTGGTCGCGGACGCGATCTCCTACCGGGCCCGCCGCGGCGGCACTCCACGACCGGCCCGGGAGATCCGCTGGCTGATCGGCGGTGACACCAGCCGGACAGCCACACCGGCCCGGGCCACCGCGGGCTTCGACGTCCTGCCCGCCTGCCACCCCACCGGCACCCCCCAGCCCGATCTCCAGCCCGCTGGGCGGGCCACGCCGGGCCAGACGGCGGCAGCCACCGCCAACGGCGCCGTCCCGGCCGCCGACGACATCGAGGCGCAGCCGGCTCCGCTGGTGGCGGCCGGCATGCCGGGCCCACCCACCACCCAGGTGGTTGCCGCCGGCCTGCGCACCCTGGAACAGGCGTATCAGCTGGTACTCGTCGACACCCCGTTGGACTGGGACGGCCAGTTCGCGTCGATCACGCTCAGCGACGCGGACGTGATTCTGCTGGTCGTACCGGCGCTCCCCGGCGACCTGGCCGAAGCGGCCGCCGCCCTGCGTGGCGCGGCCATCCTGCGTGCCGACCACGCGGGCCCGCGACCA
>NZ_CEVIVD010000032.1:4598-5607 GCF_982290655.1 Protofrankia sp. CiP1_Cm_nod3 | reverse complement strand
CGCTGGTCGCCGCAGACCCGCTCGGCCGCGGCCAAGCTGGCCCGGCGGGTCGACGCGCTGGTGCGCATCCCGTATGACACACGACTCGACGACGAGATACCCGACCACGCCCACAGCGCTCCCCGGCACGCTCCGGGCTCGCCGCCGCCCGGCGGGCGTCCAGCGATCGTCCTGTCCCGGGTGCGGTGGCGCAGCCGACGGGCATTTCTCCGGCTGGCCGCGACTGTCGTCGACGCCTGTGACGATCCCGACAGCACGGTTCCTGAGGAAGATGAGAGCGACAACACAACCATCGCCGCCACCACCACCTCCAAAGATCGCGGTTTGATTCCCGGCGTATGATCCGACGATCTGCGTGCCGGACCGAGTTCAGAAGGGAACAGTGATGATCGTCCATGCTGTGACCGCACAGGCGACGATCGTCCTGGCTCAGGTAGAGGTCAAGCCCGACGACTCCAAGGCCCCTGGGATCAACGCGCTCAAAGATCTTGTCAACGGCCTGGCCGCATACGCGGTGATCGCCGCTGTGGCCTCCGTGCTGCTCGGCGGAATCGCCTGGGCGCTCGGCGAGCGGATGGGTCTCGACCGCACCTCGGCAGTCGGCAAGAGCGGCGTACTCGCCGGCTTCGGGCTGGCCTTCCTCGTCGGTGCCACGGCCGCCGTCGTCAACTTCTTTCTCGCTACCGGAGCCTCCGCGTCGTCCGGCGCCGGCAACCAGCCGCAGGGGCTGGACAGGCCAGCCATCATCGAAACGATCGACCTCCAGGAGCCTGTTCAGGCCCTCCACCACAGCCCGTCTGACTGGTTCTCGTGAAACCTGACGGCTGATGTTGGGATGATGGATCCGCTGCCGTCGCGCGAGTAGTCGCGTCCGAGGCTGTCACACCGAGGGAGGGATGTTGGTCAACCAGGCTGACTGGCCCATGCGCCGTCCCGTCGGCCTCCTGGTGGCAGCCGGAGCGGTGACCATGACGGCCGGCATCCTCATCGGACGCTACGCGATCCCGTC
>NZ_CEVIVD010000032.1:3273-4251 GCF_982290655.1 Protofrankia sp. CiP1_Cm_nod3 | reverse complement strand
ATCCCCCTCGGTCGGCATCCAGGGGCAGCCCCCGCCACGCGTCGACACCCGTCCGACAGCGACCGCGCCGAACACCGCGCACCCCACCGTGATACCCGCAACCACGCCACCCGGAAGCGGCAGCACCGTGCCTCCCACAGCGCACCCGGCCGCCGGCCAGATACCAGGCATGCCGACCCACATCAACGAGTTCGGCATCCCCGTCGGCTACCCCCACACAGAAGCCGGCGCCATAAGCGCCTGCGGAAACTACGTCGCCGCATATGTCGATCGACGCAATCGCAACGCTTCGCAGATCAAAAAAATATTCGATTCAATTTCCATTTCCGAAGTTGCTGATAAGCTATCAAATCAGATAGTTTCAGCAGATTCAATAACGGCAAAAAATTTTGGCCTTACTTCTATTAATTCCCCCGACATGCTGCTTAATATACGACCTCTTGGGTATTCAATAAAATCTTCTAGTTCCAACCAGGTAACAGTATCAGTATGGTCAGTCGCCGGAATTGGATCTTACGACAATAAAGCAAGTTTTGCACCGCAGCAAAGCTGGGGTACTGATATCTGCACAGTCACTTGGCAAGACGACGACTGGAAACTATCAAATGCAGGAGATGGGTCTAACGGGCCATCCCTCACCGAGCGTGCAGCTGAGGGAATCGAACGGTTTATCTACATAGGAAGGCCAGCAAAATGAGCGCTCATACGTTGGCCAGCGGAGAAATTATAGCTATAAGCATTGATCCTCTTACTGGTATTAGGAATGCCGTTTCCGATGGGACTGGCAGTTTCCTGGATTCGGTAGGTTCCGCATTTACGAATATGGCAGCAGACTTGTCTGCTTCTGTGTTCGGTTTTGCCGCGCAGCAGACCGCGATCGATCTGAACCGGGACTACATCGTCAACAACTACAACATCGTCTTCGGTGTTGCCATCCTGGTCGTGACGGGTCTGTTCATGTGCGCGTGCATCGCGGGA
>NZ_CEVIVD010000032.1:0-3179 GCF_982290655.1 Protofrankia sp. CiP1_Cm_nod3 | reverse complement strand
GCGATCCGGGGGGACGCACATCTGCTGGGCCGCTCGCTCGCGTCCACCGGGACGGCGATTTTCGGCTCCTTCGTCATGCTGACCCTGCTGCAGATGGTGCTTTCCGCTGCCGACGGCATGTCCGAGGCGTTCGGTGACGGCGCGCCTCTGGGCGCAGGTCTGGTAGCCCAGCTCAGAACTCTCCCCCAGCAGGGGAACTTCGCCCTTGACATGGTTCTGTCACTGCTGGTCGCGCTGTTCTCGTTCGCGCTCTTCCTGGTTCTCTACATCCGCAAAATAGCAATCATCGCGGTTGCGGTGTTCATCCCGCTGTACCTGGCCGGGCAGCCGGCGATATCGACCCGCGACTGGATGAAGCGGGCCATGGAGATCCTCGCGGCGCTCATCCTGGCCAAGCCGGTCATTTACGCGATCTTCACCCTGGGCGCGAGCATAGCGGGTGACGCGACCGGGTCGGGTATGGACCAGACGTTGACCATTCTCAGCGGTATCGTGGTCATGGCTGCCGCGGTGTTCTCACCGTTCGTCCTGCTACGTGTGATCGGGATGGCTGACGTCCAGCTCATGCAGGTCATCGGCGCGGCGGGCAGGCGCGGCGCGGCGAGTTTCGGCCACGGTGCCGGTGCGCTGCTCGGCTCGTCGTCGCGGGAGACCTTCCGGGGTATCGGCGGGCGGCTGCAGAACCGGCAGCGCAGCGGCTCGGCGGTGGACGCGGGCCGGCCCTTCACCGGCGACCTCGCCCCGGTCGGCACCGGTGTCCCGGCCCGGGCCAGCGGCCGTCGCGGGGCCGGGGTGAGCCCGGCACGGGTCGGCGCGCCTGTCGCCCGGGCCGGCAGCGGGCAATCAGCACGGCCCGCGGCCCGCTCCGCGGAACACGCGAACGTCGGCTCCCCCGCACCACGAACCCGGTCGGCAACCGGCGCGGGCAGCCGGGTCGCGGCACCGGCCGCCAACGGCGCCTCCGCGGGGTCTCCCCGCGTTGTTCCGCGGGCGCTACCGGTCGCGGGATCATCACCCAAGGTAACTTCGCCGAGGCCACCCGTCCACCCCACGCGTACCGGGGGAGGCTGAGCAGGGCGTGGTCGCCGAACGCAGTTACCGGTTCGGGCCGCTGGAACGTGGCGGCATCCTGCTCGGTATGCGCTGGCCACAGCTGGGCCTGATGGTCGGCGTGATGCTGTGCGTCCTCGGGGCGCTGCGTTCGCCGGTCATGTTCGCCCCGGGATGGATCGTGCTGGCCGGTGCGCTGGGGTTCATCGCGTTCGTCCGCGTCGACGACCGTAACCTCGATCAGTGGGTACCGATCCTCTTCGGTTTCACCATGCAGAAGGTGATGGGTGAGACGGTGTTCCGCGGGGCGGTGTTCAGGGTCGGCAACAGCTCCGACCACCTGTCCAGGACCGCGCTGCCCGGGCCGCTGTCGTCCCTGGTGATGCTGTCGGTGCCGGTGGGCAACGGCCGTTACGTGGCGGTGGTCAAGGACACCAGGCGGGGGACGTTCACGGCTGTCCTGCAGGTGCAGGGCAGCCAGTTCGCGCTGCTGGAGTCCGGCGACCAGCAGGCCAGGGTGGACGCCTGGGGTGAGCTGCTCGCCGGGCTGACCGTCGGCGGCGGGCGGCTGTCCCGCCTGCAGTGGCTGGAACGCACCCTGCCGGACTCCGGGGACCAGCTGCAACGGCACTGGCGGGTGCGCGGGCAGCACGACGGCTCGTGGGCGGCCGAGGCGTACCAGGAGGTCATCGACGCCGCCGGCCCGGTCGCCCAGCGACACGAGACCTTCCTGTCGTTCCAGCTGCGCGCCCGCGACGTACGGCGGGCGATCCAACGCGCCGGCGGTGGTGACCACGCGGCCTGCGCGGTCCTGCTCGGCGAGCTGCGCACCATGGAGGCCGCGCTGGCCAGAGCGTCGATCAACACGGTCGGCTGGCTGCCACCGCGCGCCCTGGCCGCAGTGATCCGGACGACCTACGACCCGTACTCGATCGAGATGATCGACGCACGCGGTGGCGCGGTCTCCGACCGGGCCGGCGGGCTCGCGGGGCTGCCGTCGGGTGTCGACCCGGCGATCGCCGGCCCGGTGCGCGCGGTGGCCGGCTGGGACCACTATCGTACCGACTCCGGCTTCCACACCACCTACTGGATCAACGGCTGGCCACGGGTGCCGTCCCCGGCCGCGTTCCTCGCCCCGCTGCTGATGGAGACCACCTGCCGGCGGACGGTCTCCCTGATCGTCGAGCCGATGCCCGGCCGCAAGGCCGAGAAGGCGGTCAACCGCCGCCGGATGGCACACCTGGGTGAACAGCAGATGCGCGACAAGGTCGGTAAGGTCACCACCCAGCGCGACATGGCCGAAGCGTCCGAGGTGGAGCGCCGCGAGCAGGAGCTCATCGCCGGGTTCGGCGCCTTCCGCTTCCACGGGTTCGTGACGGTCTCCGCGGACGACCTCGACAGCCTGGCCGATGCGTGCGGCGAGGCGGAGACGCTGGCGTCCCGCAGCCGGCTGGAGATGGTCCGTCTGGTCGGCGAACAGGATCAGGGGTTCAGCGTCGCCGCTCTGCCGCTGGCCGTGGGGGTGTCATGACACCGCACCGTTCGTCGGGCGGGGCCGGTACCGACCGGGAGACCCATCGCGAGCTGAAGGACCTGCGGCGGGCCGAACGTGAGGCACAGCGCGGCGAACGGGCCGCCGCCCGGGCCGAACGGGCGGCGATCCGGCGGGCCCGGATGGCGTTGCGCCGCGGCGAGCAGCCACCGCCCCTCGTCGGCCCGCACGCCGGCCGGACCTTCCACAAGCTGCGCCTGCCAGCCCACATGGAGACGACCGCGCAGATCGCCGGCATCTACCCGTTCGTCGTGGACGCCGGGCTGGACACCCCCGGCATGTACATCGGCCGCCACGTCTGGTCCGGCGACTCCTTCGTCTTCGACGTGTTCGAGCTCTACCGCCAGCAGGTCATCGAGAACCCCAACTTCGCGGTCTTCGGCTCGGTCGGCTCACGCAAGTCGTCCCTGCTCAAGACGCTGATCTCGCGAGGGGCCGCGTTCGGCTACCAGGCGGCGGTGCCCTGCGACCCGAAAGGTGAGTACACCCGGCTGGCCCGTCGGCTGGGCTGCGAGCCGACCTACATCGGCCCGGGCCTGTCCACCCGGCTCAACCCGCTGGACGCCCCGCCACGGCC
>NZ_CEVIVD010000031.1:13753-45044 GCF_982290655.1 Protofrankia sp. CiP1_Cm_nod3 | reverse complement strand
TTGGGTTGATCTCTGGGGTGGGGTGGGGCCGGGTGAACAGGCCGGGTTCGGGTTCGGTGAGAACACCCCGGTCTACCAGCCTTTTCAGTTTGGCTCGCATGTTCTCGACGTGGCGGGGTCCGGTGCCGTGGCCCAGTGCCCGGCAGGCGTCCTTGGCGTGGAGCCCGTCGCCGTCGTCCTGGGTGAACAGGGCCAGCACGTCGCGGTAGCCGGGTGGGAGAGGCTCGGCCGGTGTGGTGTCCTCGGCGGTCAGTTCCAGCACTGTCCGGCGGGTGATCTCCAGGCGTTCCAGGGCCTGGCGCGCGGCGGCGAGCTGCTCACCGAGCCCGGCGATCTCCTGCTGGAGTGCGTCGATGGTCCGCCCGACCCGCACCCGCCGGGCCTCGCTCTGCTCCAGCAACTCGTTCATCGACACTGTGGCACCTTTCCCGGTGCATCCCGCGGGTCAGACCCGCGGGTCACGCCAGGTCGCCGTGGCAGCACGCGTCAGCCGGCGTGCCATCACGTCCACCATCGACCAGCGGATCATCGCGACCGCACTCGACGGTTTCGCTTCGTAGCCCCGGGCCAGACGCCGGTGCAACATCAACGTGCCGAACGTCTGCTCGACTACCCACCGTTTCGGCAGCCGGGTGAACCCCCGCGCTCCCGGCGGGCGGCCGACGACCTCCACGTCGCTCCCCAGGCCGGCCCCATGCTCGACGACCGTGGTCTTGAACCCGGCGTCCACCCACGCCTTGCGCACCGATGGGACGGCGGCGGCCACCCGGTCCAGCAGAGCGGCGCCGAGGGTGTTGTCGTGCACGCTCGCGGCGACCACGGTCACCGCGAGCCTGCAGACCAAGGGTATCGGTGGCGATCCCACGTTTACGGCCTGGGCTTTTCTTCCCCGGGTCCAGGCCGGTGGTGTCCGCCGAGGCGTTGGTCGAGGCCCGCACCGTCTGGGAGTCCAGCACGACCGCGCTCGGATCGGCGTGGCGGCGGTGCTGCTCACGGACCTGCCAGCGCAGCAGATCATGCACGGTCTCGGTGGTGCCGTCGTCACGCCAGGCACCGAAATAGTAGTAGACCGCGCTGACCGGTGGCAGGTCGTGGGGGAGGTAACGCCACTGGCAGCCGGTCCGGGCCTGGTAGAGGACCGCGTTCACGATCTCCCGCAGCGCGTAACGGCCCTCATGCCCACTGACCGACGGATGCCGCGCCTTCCACGCGGTGACGACCGGACAGATCAGTTCCCACGCCTCATCGGACAGATCACTGGGATACGGCCTGCGTTCTGTCATGCCTTCCAGCACAACGCACCCGCCACCGAACGCAAGACGATCAGCCCCACACCCCAAAGATCAACCCAAGTCGAGAACCGGCAAAAGCCTGCAGAACACCCTCTCAAGGGCGAACTCCAGCTCCACCGGCCCCAAAGCGAACCGCGCCGGCTCACCGGCACCCGCCAGCCGCGCCGCCGCCAGCTCCCGGCGCAACGCCCCGATCGCGTCCGACAGCTCCACCCACGGCTCGTCAGCCATCCCAGCCCCCCTATCGTGCGGAACGTTCCGAACCCATCGAACGACCGCGACCCCGACACCCCGACCCGGCCGACCACACCGACGACATCTGGCCGCGCGTCGGACAGCAGCCGCTGACAGCAACAGGTACTCGGCGCGCAGCGCCTCACCCGTGCGCTGACCGATGCGATCAGCGATCCACAGCTGCGAGCTCTCCTCACCCGCCTCGGACACCGCACCGACGGCCCCCTTGGCCATCTGCCTGGCGCGATCGACCAGGCCATCGACAGCGTCGAGATCCTCACCCGACCGAGTCGCCGCCGCGACTATGCACCCGCTCCTGGGCTCCGGGCCTGAGAGCTCCGGCGCACTGATCCGATGGCGGTCGAGTGTCGGGTGCCCGTTCGAGCTGGGGATGGGCGCGGTGTCCGTCAGCGGACGGCTACCATCAAGCGGTCGGCGTAGAATCGAGTGAAACGAGTATGTCGATCGCTCCGATCGTCTTGGAGGCCGTTCATGACCTCGTCCGTCCGACCTGAACCGCTCCACGACGAGACGTACCTGCCGGATGAGGACACCGGTGAGATCATTGACTTCCTGGCCGCGCTTCGCGACCGCGACCGGCGGACCGCCGGCTCACGGCCTCGGCTCACCGGCCCGGACGGGCACAGCGTCGAGCTCCCCGAGCCGATGTTCAACGTCCTTCTACAGGTCGCCGCGGCGATGAAGGCGGGCCTGGGCGTCACGGTGGCTCCGCACCATCTGACGATGTCCACCCAGGAAGCCGCGGATCTGCTCCGTATCTCCCGCACCACCCTGGTCCGGCTGCTGGAGAACGGCGCCATCCCGTTCGAGAAGCCCAGCCGTCACCGCAAGGTCCGCCTCGACGACCTTCTTGAGTACCGGCGGCGCCAACGCCATGCCGCTGATCTCGCCTTCGCTGACATGGTCGCCGACACCGAGCGTCTCGGCCTCTACGACGTCAGCCCCGACGAGACCCGGGCTGCGCTGAAAGCCGCCCGCAAGAACGCCGAAGGCTGACCAGATGTTCTCCGCGCTGCTCGACACCTGTGTTCTAGTGCCCAGCAGGGCCCGCGACGTGCTGCTTGAGATCGCCAGCACCGGTGCCTACCGGCCGCTGTGGTCCACCGAGATCCTGGACGAGCTCGAACGTACCCTGCGCGTGCTGCTCGGCAAACGCGGAACCGCGCCAGAAGAAACCGACGCCTACCTCACCCGCCTCTTCCGGCAGATGAAGACCGCCTTCCCGGAAGCGCCCGTGACCGGCTGGGAACGGCTCGTGCCGACCATCGAACTCCCCGATCCCGACGACCGACACGTGGTCGCCGCCGCCGTGGCCAGCCGAGCCGACGTGATCATCACCGACAACCTCGCGGACTTTCCACCCGCTGCGCTGCCCGCGCCCCTGACCCGCCAGTCCCTCGACGACTTCCTCCTCGACGAACTCGACCTCCACCCAGACCTCGTTGTCAAGGCCGTTCGTGCCATCGCCGCCAGGACCGGCAGATCCGGCCCCACGCTGACCGCCTACGACATCGCTACCTACCTGCATGCCCACGGCACCCCGGCATTCGGCGAACGCCTTCTTGTCGCACTCGGTCAAACGGCAGCACCGGCTCCGTAGTGACGCGGCCCCGGCTCGGCGCAGGTCTGGTCGTTCGCCCGCACCACAATCCCCGCAACAGCGGTCACCAGACGGGCGGAAGCGCCAGAAACTACCAGATCTACAGAACGCACGTTCGACCCGGCAGGCGACCTGCCTACTGTGGCAGTCGCTGGGCGTCGTTCCTGATCGGGACACATGCGGCGACCGAGCGGACCGCGATTTCGGAACTCTCCACCAAGATCGATCGGTTCTCATGCCGCTGCGTTAGGTCCGCTCATTTTCTGATCATGCTTCTGGCCTGCTTGACGTCCTCCGGATCGATCATCGTTTTCACGCGTCCAACCATGCGATCCGAACACTATGATCAACAATACGGGGTTGTTGAAACGACCACGAGCCCTGATGCCGCCGGCGGTCAGGAGCGGTCGAGGCGGGCCAGGAGGGCGGCGGAGGGGACCGGGCGCGCGCCCGAGCGGCGGCTGGTGTCGGCCACCTCGCGGTCCGAGGTGACGACGACGACGGGACGCCCCACCGGCTCGGCCCGCACCAGGCGGACGATCTCCTCGTCGGCCAGCTGGCCGGAGCGGCTGAAGAGCACCCGCACCCCGCGGGGCGCCGCCACCCCGACCGGCCTGGCGGTGACCGCGGTCGCGTCGAACACGACCGTGATCTCGCTCTCGGACGCGCGGCCGGCCAGCGCGCCGAGCCCGGACAGCAGCCGGGCGCGCTGCGCCTGCAGCGTCAACGAGCCGTACCCACGCTTGGTGACGTTGTAACCGTCCACGATGAGATGCACCCCGGGGACGGCGAGCACCTCGTCGATCACGGCCGGGTCGTCCTCGGCCAGGCCGCGGGCGCTGACCCCGCAGAACGGGTCGAGAGGCGCGGCGTCATCCTCACCACGGCCGACGATGTCCGCCGGGTGCAGCACGGCGGTCGGCAGCGCGAGCTCCTTGCGGAAGCCGTTGGCCGCGGCCATCAGCGTGTCGAGCAGGACCCGCAGGCGCACGTCCTCGGCGGAGCGGGCCTCCCGGCTGCCCCGCCGGGACGCGGTCGCGGCGGCTTCGAGCTCGGCGACCCGCTGCCGTAGCCGGCGGGTCTCGGCCTCGGCGTCCCGGGCGGCGGCGACCGCCTCGTCACGGGCCTTCTCCGCCGTCTCGACGGCCTCGTTCGCCGTGCTCTCGGTCCGGCGGAGCCGGTCGGAGGAGGAGCGCAGCCGGCGGCGGGCGTCCTCCACCTCGGAGCGGGCGGCCGCCAGACGTTCCCGCAACTGGTCGTTCTCGGCCTTGGCGCTCTGCCGGAGCGTGTCGAGCTGTTCATGCAGACGTGTGACCGTCTCGGTGGCGTCGACCGCGCGGGCCGACGCCGCGGCCTCGGCCACCTCATGGGCGGCGGCCTCGAGCATCCGTTCCCAGCCGGGCAGCCGCAGGACGTAGGCGACGGCCGCGATCTCCTCGGGCGGCGCCGCCTCGGGCGGCCCCTCGTCGGACTCCAGCGACGCCACGAGCTCGGGCAGGGCCAGCCGCAGCCGCTCGGCGACCCGGCCGCGAAAGACCGCGTCGTTGGCCATGGCCGCCGCCAGCGGCGTCGCTCCGAGCCGGGACCGCCGGGACGGGATGAAGCGGCGGACAGCCACGAGCGTGGCCGGCACGTCCTGTTCCGGGAGATCGGCGAGGGTGTCGGCCGCGAACGCCACGATCTGTGCCCGGACGCTGGACGGAAGCGGCTCGCTCACCCGGACGCCCGTGCAGGCGCGCACGGCGCGTCGCCCAGCCTGCCACCGCCACCTGGCGAGCCGCCGTCCGACGGTCTGCCGCCGGCCACCGCGATACTGGTCGCCGTGGCGCCGTTCGGCCCACCAGGGTGACAATGCCGGAGGCCCGCGGTATGCCCGGCCGCCGCCCCTCGCCCCCCGCCCCGGCCGGGACAGCCGAGCCCGCCAGGGCCGCCGGGAACGGCCTGGGCACGGGCCCGCCCCTGGTGCCACGGCCTCCCCGCCACGGCGCAGCGGACCGGATCCGCGCGTGTCCCCCACCGGATGCGGGCAGGGGGTTCGGGAAGATCGAGGGACACGGCCAGACTCCGGGGCACGTTGGGAACAACGACGACGACACCCCAGCGTATCGGGCCAGCCCGATCCCTCCGGATCGCATGGGTTCTCGGCCGTTTCGTCCAGGCCACAGCGCCAGCCCCGCCCGGCCAGGCCCGCCCGGCCGGCCGGGCCCGTCCTGACAGGCGCTACCGGGCGAGGGCGGCCCGGATGCGCTCGGCGGCGTCGTCGAGCGCATCCGGGTCAGGGCTGTGATCGGCCGCCTCGAACGAGATGTCGGCCTCGGAGTCGATCGGGATGAGGTGCACGTGCACGTGTGGCACCTCCAGCCCGGCCAGCAGCGCGGCCACCTTGCGGGGGCGGAAGGCGGTGTCGATGGCCCGCCCGACCAGGGCCGCGGTGCCCCACAGCTCCCGCAGGACGTCGGGCGGCAGGTCGATCCAGTGGTCGACCTCCAGTCGTGGCACCACCAGGGTGTGCCCCGGCCGGATCGGGGCGATGGTCAGGAACGCCGCGCTGTGGTCGTCCTCGTGGACGATCCGTCCGGGCAGCTCCCTCTTGATGATCCGGGTGAAGATGCTGGCCATGCCCGGACAGTACATGTCGGACGGTGGCTGTATCTGGACGGTATCCGTATCCGGACGGCGTCATCTGGACGGCGTCTGCATCCGGACCGTAGCCGGGTGAGGCCCGACAGTGACCGTACCGCTCCGCCCCACCCGCGCTGGCGGCGGCGGGGACGCCGGCGCGGACGGGCCGGCGGGCCCATGGGTGACGCACCGGCGCAGACCGGTCAGCCATACGGAATCATGCGCCTGTGGCCTGGTTTGAAACGAATGGCATCCGCATGGCCCAGGTAAGCCTGGACTGCGTCGACGTGGAGCTGATGGTCAGGTTCTGGTCGTCGGCGCTCGGCTACGAGGTCGCGCGTCATGATGGCGGCTCGGCCGTCCTGCGCCACCCGGCCGGCGCCGGCCCCAAGCTGCGCTTACGGCGCGTGTCCGGATCGGTGCCGAGCCCGGGCCGGCTGCACCTGGACCTGTACGCGGTGGACGCCGCGCGCGTCGTCGGCTGGCTGTCGTCGCTGGGCGCCCGCGAGGTCGGGCACTACACCGACGGCGCCGACAGCGGCTTCATCCTCGCCGACCCGGAGGGCAACGAGTTCCGGGTCACCACGGCGGGTCAGGACGGGTTCGCCCGGCCGTTCGCGTAACGGGCCGGCGACACCTGGCGACCAGCCGGTGACCGGCGGGCGGGGCGGGAGCCGGTCCGGGAACGAGGCGGGAACGGGACGGGAAAACTGTCGTGAGCGGGGACTAGCGTACCCGTACATGCGCCGGTTCCCCTCCGTGCCGGGCGGCGGCCACCCGGACACGCCGCCCACCTCGCCTGCCGGGCCCCAGCCCCCGCTCCACCAGGGCGTTCCGGCGGGCCGCCAGCTAGACGATCATGTCCGTCCCGTGCTGCCGGCGCCCCAGCTGCCCGAGCCGCCGGCGGAGCTCGGCCGTCCCCTGCGGGAGGTCACCTTCGTCGTGGTGGACCTGGAGACCACCGGCAGCCAGGCGGCCGACAGTGAGATCACCGAGATCGGCGCGGTGAAGATCCGCGGCGGGGATGTCCTCGGGGAGCTGGCGACGCTGGTGCGGCCGGCCGCGCCGATCCCGCCGTTCATCTCGGTCCTCACCGGGATCACCGACGCGATGGTCGCCACCGCGCCGCGCATCGACGCCGTCCTGCCGGCCTTCCTGGAGTTCGCCCACGGCGGCGTGCTGGTCGCGCACAACGCGCCCTTCGACCTCGGCTTCCTGCGGGAGGCGTGCGTACGCTGCGGCCAGCCCGTCCCCGCCTGGGAACATCTGGACACGCTCCGTATCGCCAGGCAGGTGCTGGGCCGGGACGAGACCCCGGACCACAAGCTCGCCTCGCTGGCCCGGCTCTTCCCCGCGGACGCCGGGCCCTGCCACCGGGCGCTGGCGGACGCGCGGGCGACCGTCGCCGTGCTGCACGGGCTGTTCGAGCGTCTGGCCGGCTTCGGCGTGACCACGCTGGAGGAGGTGCACGGGTTCTCCCGCAAGGTCTCCCCCGCCCGGCGGCGCAAGCGGCACCTGGCGGACGACCTGCCGACCGGCCCGGGGGTGTACATCTTCCGGGACAGCGCCGACCGGCCGCTCTACGTCGGGACGTCCCGGTCGGTGCGGGCCCGCGTCCGGTCGTACTTCACCGCCGGTGAGCCGCGGCAGCGGATGGCCGCGATGGTCGCCTCGGCCGAACGGGTGGACGCGGTCACGTGCGCGCACGCGCTGGAGGCGCAGGTCCGGGAGGTCCGGCTGATCGCCGAGCACAAGCCCCCGTACAACCGGCGCTCCCGCAATCCGGAACGGGCGGTCTACCTGAAGATCACCGACGAGCCGTACCCGCGGCTGTCCCGGGTGCGCGCGGCCCGGGACGACGCCACCTACCTCGGCCCCTTCCCCAGCATGGCCGCGGCGGACCTCGCCGCGGCCGCGATCCACGAGGCGATCCCGCTGCGCCAGTGCGCCACCCGGCTGTCCCCGCGCCGGCCCACCGCCGCGTGCGCGCTGGCGGAGCTGGACCGCTGCGGGGCGCCCTGCGACGGCCGGGAGAGCCCGCAGCAGTATGCGCGGCACGTGGCGGCGGCCGTGACGGCCATCACCACCGACCCCCAGGTGGTCGTGGACGCCGCGCGGGCCCGCATCGCCGTCCTCGCCGCCGAGCGACGCTACGAGGACGCGGCCGTCGTCCGCGACCGGCTGCTGGCCTTCCTGCGCGCCGCGCGGCGGCTCCAGCACCTGTCGGCGCTGACCGGCGTGGCCGAGATGACCGCCGCCGCGCCCGGCGAGGAGGGCGGGTGGGACATCGCGGTGATCCGCCACGGCCGGCTCGCTGGGGCGGCCAGCGCACCGGCACGCACCGATCCGTGGCCCTGGGTGACGGCGGCCCGGGCCAGCGCCGAGACCGTGCGGCCGGGGCCGGGCCCCACGCCCTGCGCGAGCGCCGAGGAGACCGAGCTGATCCAGCGCTGGCTGACCGGCCCGGGCGTGCGCCTGGTCGGCCTCGACGGCCAGTGGGCCTCCCCGGTGACCGCGGCGGCCAGGCAGATCGCCCTGCTGGGCGGCTGACCGCCACCCGGCCAGCGCCGCAGGCCCACTGGCGCGGCCAGGCGGCCAGGATGCCCGGGGCGGCCGGGCGCCCCGATAGCCGGGCATCCGGCCACCCCTGCGACCCGGCCACCCCGGCCACCCCGGCCGCGCCGGAAACCCCGGCCGCGCCGGCCGTACCGGAAGCCGCTACCGCGCGAGCCGGCCGAGCAGTGCGCTCGCCGCCAGGATCGTCACGCCGGCGGAGCCGATCAGGACGGCGAAGTCGAGCGGCAGGTGGGCATGCGCGCCGATCAGCAGGCCACGCAGCGCGTCGACCAGGTAGCTCAGCGGGTTGAGGTAGCTGACCACACGCACCCAGGACGGCATGATGTCGACCGGGTAGAGGGCGTTGCTGGCGAAGAACATCGGCATCATGATCGCCTGACCGATGCCCATCAGCCGGTCCCGGGAGAGCACCAGCCCCGCGATCACGATGGACAGGCAGGCGAAGAACGCCGCGCCGATCACCACCGCCACCGCGGCGCCCAGCAGCTTCAGCGGGTTGGCGGTCAGCCCGACGCCGAGCACCGCCGCGAGCAGCACGACGACGAACACCTGGATCAGCGCGCGCACCCCGGCTGCGAAGGCCTTGCCCGTGACCAGCGCGGTGCGTGGCGTGGGCGTGACCATGAGCTTGGCCAGCACGCCCGCGTCCCGGTCCCAGATGATCTGGATACCGTAGAAGATCGAGATGAACAGCGCGGACTGGGCGAGGATCCCCGGTGCCAGGTAGTCCAGATACGGAACGGACCCGGTCGGGATGGCGTGGATGCGGTTGAACGTCACGCCGAAGACCAGCAGCCACAGCGCGGGCTGGACGGCCCTGGTGTAGAGCTCCACCCGGTCGTGGCGCAGCTTCTGCAGCTCCACCAGGGACAGCGTGGCCAGCCGGCGCAGCAGCAGCCGGGCCGCGCCCAGCCTGCTGGCGTCGAAGTCGTCGTCGATGAGGCCGCCGGGCCAGGCCCTGCCGGCCGCGCTCCCGGTGCTCCGGGAATCCCGCTCCCCGGGAGGGCTAGCCAACCCGGCTGGCGGCACGGCGGGTGTGCTGGACGCCACGGAAATCACCTGCCTCGTTGCCGTTGCCGTTGCCGGCGAGCGCGCCGCCGGTGTGGTGCCGGAAGACGTCCTCCAGGCTGGCCCGCGGGCCCAGCGCGGCCTTCAGCTCGCCGGGCACACCGGTGGCCCGTACCCGGCCGGCGTGCATCAGCGCGACCCGGTCGCAAAGGACGTCGGCCTCCTCCATGTAGTGGGTGGTCAGCAGCACCGCCATGCCGTACTCCTCGCGCAGGCGCAGGACGTGCTCCCAGACGCTGTCGCGGGCGATCGGGTCGAGGCCGACGGTCGGCTCGTCGAGGATGAGCAGCCGTGGCGCGTTGACCAGGGCCTGGGCCAGTTCCAGGCGGCGGACCATCCCGCCCGAGTAGGTGCGCGCCAGCCGGTCGGCGACGTCGGTCAGGCCCATGGCCGCCAGCGCCTGGTCGACCCTGGCCCGGCGGTGCCGGCGCGGGACGTCGAACAGGCCGGCGAACAGCGCGACGTTCTCGCGTCCGGTCAGCCCGCTGTCCGCGGAGAGCATCTGCGGGACGTAGCCGATCAGCCGCCGGGCCCGGATCGGCTGGCGGGCCGCGTCCACCCCGAAGACGGCAGCCGAGCCGGCCGCCGGCCGCAGCAGCGTCACGATGACGCGGATCGCCGTGGTCTTGCCGGCGCCGTTCGGCCCGAGCAGGCCGACGATCTCCCCGGGGGCGAGGGTGAGGTCGAGGGAGTCGACCGCGGTCTTCGCACCGAAGCGGTAGGTCAGCCCCCGGACGTCCAGCGCCGGCGGGTCGTCCCGGGCCGGCGCGGACGCGGCCGGGGACACGGAGTGATCGATGGACATCCGGCCTCCATATCTTTTTCTTTCTACAACTAACTATCCACCTCCACGGCTGCCGCGTCACCTGCCCCGGGCCGGCCACCCGCACGCCGGCCCGCCTTCCTCCGCCCAGCGGCGGCCGGCCAGCCGGCCAGCCGGCCGGCCAAACCATCGGACATCCGCCCGAACAGCCCGTAAACGGCCTGGAGCCTCCCACCTCCGGATGACGGAAGCGGAAGGCCCCAGGTAGGCCGTGCGGCGGGAAGAACCGGGAAGAGCTCAGCCGGTCAGTGCCCGCCCTCGGGACGCTGCGGGGAGCCGGTCGGCTCCGGCTGGCGTTCCTCGTCCTCGACGAAGAAGCCGCTGACAGCCCGTCCCGCACGGCGCACGAGGTCGCCCTTGCCGTGCCCCTCCCCCGCGGGCGGCAGGGCCACCCGGTCGGTCGGCACCCGGGGGTGGTCGGGCACCGGCGGCAGCTTCGGCCGGTGCTCCTCGATGAACTCCCCGTTGGGCAGCTGCTGGATGATCCCGGTCTCGATGCCGTGCGCGGCGATCTCGCGGTCACGCTCCTGCAGGTGGATGCACAGCTTCCTGGTGAGGTAGAAGGCGATCGGCGGCAGGACGATGGCGCCGACACGTCCCGCCCAGGTCATCGCGTTCAGCGAGATGTCGAACGTCTTGGCGATGACGTCGTTGCCACCCGAGATCCACAGCACCAGGTAGAACGCGATGGCGAAGACGCCGAGGGCGGTGCGGGTGGGCGCCTCGCGCGGGCGCTGCAGCAGGTTGTGCGACTCCTTGTCACCGGTGACCTTCGCCTCGATGAACGGGTACACGGCGAGCAGGGTGAACAGGATGCCGGGCAGGATCAGCGTCGGCCAGAACACCGCCGGGACGGTGTGCCCGAGCCCACGGAACTCCCACGGCGGGAACAGCCGGGTCGATCCGTCCAGGAAGCCGATGTACCAGTCCGGCTGGGAGGCGGAGCTGACGTTCGCCGGGTCGTACGGCCCGAAGGCCCAGATCGGGTTGATCTGGGCAAGGCCCCCGAGCAGGGCGAGCATCGCGAACACCAGCATGAAGAAGCCGCTGGACTTCGCCGCGAAGACCGGGAAGACCCGGTGCCCGACGACGTTGTGCTCGGTCTTGCCCGGCCCGGGGAAGTCGGTGTGCTTCTGGTGCCAGAGGATGCCCAGATGGGCGCCGATCAGCGCCAGCAGGATGCCCGGCACCAGCAGGATGTGGACGACGTACAGCCGGGGGATGAAGTTCTCGCCCGGCCACTCACCGTTGAAGACGAGGAAGGACGCCCAGGTGCCGACGACCGGGATCGACTGCGCGATGGACGCGGCGATCCGCAGCCCGGTGCCGGAGAGCAGGTCGTCCGGCAGCGAGTAGCCGGCGAAGCCCTCCAGGATGCCCAGCACGAACAGGCCGACGCCGATCAGCCAGTTGACCTCGCGGGGCTTGCGGAAGGCGCCGGTGAAGAACACCCGCATCAGGTGCACCAGGATGGACGCGACGAACAGCAGCGCGGCCCAGTGGTGGATCTGGCGGAAGACCAGGCCCGCGCGGGTGTCGAAACTGATCTCCAGGGTCGACGCGTAGGCGCGGCTCATCTCGACGCCCTTGAGCGGCACGTACGAGCCGTCGTAGACGACCTCGGTGTTGCTCGGGTCGAAGAACAGCGTCAGGTAGATGCCGGTCAGCACCAGGATGACGAAGCTGTAGAGGGCGATCTCCCCGATCATGAAGGACCAGTGGCCGGGGAACACCTTGTTCAGGTTGCGCCGCAGCGCCTCCTGCGTGCCGAACCGTTCGTCGGCCGCCCGGTTGAGCGCGCGGACGGGGCCCGGCCTCTTGACCAGGGGCGGTGGTGGGACGGTGGTCATGAGCGCTCCCAGAAGGCGGGACCGACGGGCTCGGTGTAGTCGCCGTCTCGTGCGATGAAATATCCGTCCGCGTCAACGCCGATCGCCAGCTGCGGCAGGGACCGGCTGGCCGGCCCGAAGATCGCTCGACATCCGTCCAGCACATCGAACACGGACTGGTGGCAGGGGCAGAGCAGGTGGTGGGTCTGCGCCTCGTAGAGGCTGACCGGGCAGCCCGCGTGGGTGCAGATCTTGGAGTAGGCGACGTGGCCGTCGTAGGCCCAGTTCTCCCGGCCCGGCCGCGGCCGATTCTCGTCCGGGCCGAGCCTGATCAGGACGGTGGCGCTGTCGGCCTTCTGGTGCAGGGTGAGCTGGGGCTCGTAGCGGACCCTGCCGTCCGGCTCGGTGACCGGGACCGCCGGGAACACCGTCTCGATGCCGCCGATGGAGATGTCACCGAGCCTGACCGGGGTGCCCTCGCCGGTGACCAGCCGGGCGCCCTTCACCCAGTGGGTGTGGTTGAGCTGCTTGCCCGGCTTGCGGTTGGTCAGGTTCAGCAGCGGTACCACCAGCAGGGCGCCGAGCACCGTGCCCGCGCCGAGCAGGGTCCGGCGGATCAGCGGCCGGCGGGCCAGCCCGGTGTCGGCGTAGCCGAGGGCGACCGTCTCCTCGGTGGCGGCGATCTCCTCGTCCGCGGACCTGAAGGGATGCCGCTCCTGGACGGCCTCCTCGTGCGGCATGAGCCGCTTGGCCCAGATGATGACCCCGAACCCGATGCCGCCCACGGCCAGGGCGAGCGCGGCGCCCAGGGCCGGGGTGTAGTACTCCTTGTGCTTGTCACCGACGAAGTTAGTGACGACGAACCCGACCGTCCCGATGATCGAGACCACGAACCAGAACGCGGCCAGCCGCTCGGCCCGGCGTTCGGCCCGGCGGTCGACCGCCTCGGCGTGGGGATCGCGTACGCTCACGCCCCGCTCGGGCGGCTCGGCCAGCAGGACCGTCGACCCCGCGCGGGTCGAGTCGGTCTGGTGCGGCGGGGTGCCGAGACGCTCGGGACCGTCGTCACGGCCCTGCCGCAGCTCGGGCCCGCCAGCGCCGGCGCCGGCGCCGGACCCGGACGCGGGCTCCCCCGACGGCTTCACCGGGTGCTTGGCCCGGTCGAAGATGCTGCCGCCGTCGCCGGACGGGCCCGGGCCGGCGTTGTCGTCGTCCTGCTTGCTCATACCTTCTGCCTCGCTCCGATCCACAGGCACACCGCGAGCAGGCCGCCGATCCCGACCAGCCAGGCCAGCAGCCCTTCGGGGACCGGGCCGTACTTGCCGAGGTCGTGGCCACCGGCGCCCGAGGCCTCGCTGACGTGCCGGACGTACTTGGCGATCGCGACCGCGTCGGCCTCGTCGATCTGCCCCGGGCCGAACAGGGGCATCGACTCCGGACCGGTCCGCATCGCCTCGATGATCTGGGTCGGGGTGGCGTGGCTGAGGTCCGGCGCGTACTTGCCGTAGGTCAGCGGCGCGCCCGCGCCCGCCGCCTGGTGGCACTGGGCGCAGTTCGCCCGGTACAGCTCCCCGCCGTGGGCCAGGTCGGCGTCGTCCCACTCGGCCTCGTCGATGACCGGCTTCTTCGGGCCGCCGCCGAGGCTGTCGATGTAGGCGGCCAGCTGGTCGATCTGCGTCTGGCTGTAGATCGGGTCCTTGCGCTTGGCCTGCGCGCCCGGCGCGGCCAGCGGCATCCGCCCGGTGCTGACCTGGAAGTCGACCGCGGCCGACCCGACGCCGATCAGGCTCGGGGCCTGGTTGCCGCCCTGGCCCTGCAGGCCGTGGCAGCTTGAGCAGCCCTGGAGGTAGAGGGCGCGGCCCGCCCGGACGGCCTCGTTGGTCGCCGCGGTGTCCTCGGCCGTCCCGCGCGGAGCGAACGCCGTCCACAGCACGCCGGTGGCCGCGAGCGCCACCAGCAGGACCACGGCCGAGGAACGCCGACGCCGGCGTACGGATGCGCGGGCAGCGCCCGTAGATGCAGTCATGTCGCTCACTGGAGGAGGTAGATGGTCGCGTACAGGCCGATCCAGACGACGTCGACGAAGTGCCAGTAGTACGACGTCACGATCGCGGACGTCGCCTTCTCGGGCGTGAACCTGCCGTAGGTCGACCGGGCGAGCACGATCACGAAGGCGACGAGCCCGCCGATGACATGCAGGCCGTGGAAGCCGGTCGTGAGGTAGTACACGGACCCGTAGGCATGGGACGAGATCGAGAACTCGTTCTCGCGGAAGTACTCCCACGCCTGGCCGCCGACGAACACCAGGCCCATGAGCAGGGTGATGACGTACCAGCGGCGCAGCCCGTAGACGTCACCGCGCTCGGCCGCGAACACGCCGAGCTGGCAGGTCAGGCTGGAGAGCACCAGGATCGTCGTGAAGAAGAGCGCGAAGCCGACGTGCAGGTGGACCGGGCCGTACTCGGACCCCGCGGGAACGCCGGTGACCGGCGGCCAGTTGTCGCTGTCGACCGACCGGATCGTGTAGTACATCGCGAACAGGGCCGCGAAGAACATCAGCTCCGATGACAGCCACACGATCGTCCCCACGGAAACCATCGAGGGACGGTTGGCCGTGGGGTGCGGCGGCGGAGCTTTCTCAAGGACGGAGGCGGAGGCCACGTCGGTCATTCTGGCACGCGATCCGCCAGGCGCCACCGTAGGTTCGACATTCGGTAGGACTACGAGCTGTCGAGGGTTCGGCCGAACCCCCGTCCAGCCCCGATCGGAGTGAGGTGAAAGGGCCTGTGACCAGTCCCGGTGCCCTTGCCGCGGCAGGCGCGGGAAGCCTGCTCGCATCGTCCGGGCAGGGAGAACTTCCACCGCCACCGACCGTCGGACGGATGCTGCTGCACCTCTCGCCGGAACCCGGCCCGCTGCTGCTGGTCGCCCTCATGGGCGGGCTGTACCTGTTCGGCGTGAGCAGACTCACAGATCGCGGAGACGCCTGGAGCCGCTGGCGGACCGCCTCCTGGCTGGCCGGCCTGCTGGTGGTCGCCTATGCGCTCGTCGGCGGGATAGCCGCCTACGACACCGCCCTGTTCAGCGCACACGCCGTCCAGCACATGTTGCTCGGCACGGTCGCGCCCATCCCGCTCGCGCTGGGCGCCCCCGTGACACTGGCGCTGCGGGCCCTGCCGCTGCGCCCCCGCCGGCTGCTGGTGAGGCTGCTGCACAGCCGGGTGGCGCGGGTGGCCGCCTTCCCGCTGGTCGGCTTCGCCGTGTTCATCGTGAGCCTCTACGGGCTGTACTTCACCAGCCTGTACGAGGCGTCGCTGCGGCACCCGGTGCTCCACCTGTTCCTGCACGCGCACTTCCTGGCCGTCGGCTGCCTGTTCTACTGGCCGATCATCGGGCTCGACCCGATGCCGGGACGGCTGCCGTACTGGGGGCGGCTGCTCCTGCTGTTCGTGACCTTCCCGATGCACGCGCTGTGGGCGCTGGCGATGTTCACCACCGACGAGGTCTTCGCCGCGGACTGGTACACCGCGCTCGGCCGGACCTGGGGGTCCAGCCCGCTCAGCGACCAGCAGACCGGCGCCGGGCTGATGTGGGCCGCCGGCGAGATCGTCGGCGCTCTGGTGTTCATCGCGCTGTTCATCCAGTGGTCGCGGGCGGACGACCGGGAGGCCGCCCGCGAGGACCGCCGCCTGGACCGGCTGCTCGACGCCGCCACCGGCCCTGCCCGGCCCCGCCCGGACGCGCCCGGGCAGCCGCGGGATGCGGGGCGGGAACGGGATGCGGAAGAGGGGCCCGGGCCCGCGCCGCAGAGCGACCCCGAAGCCGAGCTGCTCGCCCGGGAGGCGGCCTACAACGCCTGGCTGGCCCGGCTCGCCGCGAGCGACACCGCCGCCCCGCGCCGGCCCGCGACCGTCCGTGACCAGACGCGGGGGACGGAACAGGGCTGACGAGGCCGCTGCCGGGTCCGGGCCGCGGCATCCGCCTCGCCGCCAGCCGTCCCGCCGCCAGCCGGCGGGGCGGCTAGCCGCGTAGCGAGAGGTCCGCGATCAGGGACGTCCTGGTCGCGCCGGTGACCGGTGTCGCCTCGTTGTACGCGGGGTGGTCAACCACCAGCTCGACCGGCACGGCCGGATCCCGGAAGGCGTCCCGGGTGGCGTCGTTGAGGAGGAACCGCAGCATGTGCACGGACACGGTCTGGCTCGGGACGTCCGGGTCCTCGTCGGGGCTGAGGACCTCCTCGGCCGGTGCCGGTACGCCGCCGATCTCCAGCCGGATGCTGCGCTGCACACCGGCCAGCCGCTCCAGCTCCGCGCGCACGGTGTCCAGGACGTCGAGCTCGATGAACAGGGTGGCGGTCAGCGTGTGGCTGGAGGGCAGCAGGCGGGAATAGATGTCGATCTCATGGGCGACCTCCGAGGGGTCGCGCAGCCGTTCGGTGTAGACCATCTCCTGCACCTGGTAGCGCAGGGTCTGCTCGTTCTCGAACTCGAACAGGAGCATGTCGCCGACCCGGATTCGGCGCTCCGCCCGCACGGGCAGGATGCGGGCGCGCAGGCTCGGCCGTTGGGCGGAGTAGGCCTCGGGGTCGGTGATGATGTCGGCAACACTGAGCGCCATCGTTGGGACTCCCTGACGATCATCGAAGGCATGGGCGGCGCGCCGGATCCTACGCCGGCATCCGCCAGATCGTGAAGCGGCCGGGAGGCCGTCCGCCGGGCGCACGCCGGCAACGTGGACCGGCGACATCACGTGCCGACAACGTGGACCGGCCGGGGCGGACGCGACTCGTGCGTCCACCCCGGCCGGATACCCTCTCGGCGGCAGGCGGCCCCGCCCCGGTGACGGCCCGAAGCGGTGCGGCCCGCCGGAGCTATTCCGCCGCGACTGTCTCCAGCGAGTCCAGGGCCTTCTGGAACCGGCCGGCGTGGGTCTTCTCGGCCCGCGCGAGAGTGGCGAACCAGTCGGCGATCTCCTCGAAGCCCTCCTCGCGGGCGGTCTTGGCAAAGCCCGGGTACATCGCGGTGAACTCGTAGGTCTCCCCCGCCACGGCGCTGGCGAGGTTCTTGGCGGTGTCGCCGATCGGGCTCCCCGTCGCCGGGTCGCCGACCTTGGCGAGGAAGTCCAGGTGGCCGAAGGCGTGGCCGGTCTCGCCCTCGGCGGTGTCGCGGAAGAGCGAGCTGACGTCGGTCAGGCCCTCGATGTCAGCCACCCGGGCGAAGTAGAGGTAGCGGCGGTTCGCCTGGCTCTCGCCGGCGAACGCCTCCTTGAGGTTGTCGTGCGTCTTCGTGCCGTCCAGCTTGGACATGGGTGCTCCTTCTTCGAGTACGGTCACCTCTGGTAACGAGGCGAGTCCTTCGGGTGCGGCCGTCCGGGATGACGGCGACCGCTCGGATTGAGTGGCTCGTGGCGGCGCGGGAAACCCCGGGTGGGACACCGGCCGCGCGACAGCCGATGGTCTTCAGGGCTACCGGTGATCAGCCACCCGGTCGACAGGACGGACACAGGCCACGCAACTGCAGGTCGTAGCCTGTGATCGCGAAGCCGGTGCTGTGCGCGAGCTCGTTGACGATCATCTCTACCGGGCTTGGCAGATCGATGTCCACGGCTCGTCCGCAGCGGTCACAGACCAGATGGTCGTGACGGCTGGTGTTCCCGTCGTAGCGGGCTGCCGTACCGTTGCCGAGGCTGAGCTCACGGGCCTGCCCGGCCTGGACGAGCAGCCCCAGGGACCGATAGACGGTGGCAGCGCCGATACCTGGCGCGACTTCCCGGACGCGGTCGTAGACCTCGGCCGCCGTCGGGTGGCTGTGGACGGCCCGAAGCACCTCCAGCACCGCACGGCGCTGGGGGGTGAGGCGGAGATCCTGCTGGCCGTCCATGTCACGTCCGATGTTGTCACGCCCGATGTTGTCGGTACGCCCGCCCCCGCCCCGCCCGGCCATCCGCGATTGTCTTGTCACGTTTGGTCACAGCCGGTCGCGACGAGTTCTGTCATGATCGACAACTTTGAGAACGAGTCTCATTATCTACCAAAGAAGGCGGCTCCCGTAAACCCGCCACGCCCGCGCTGGCGGCGCGGGCGATGACACATCGGCATCCTCCCTGCGTGTCCCGCACAGCATCGGTGCCGCGGCCGTGGGCGTCACCCGTCGGCACGATCGGATACCCTGCGGGCGGGCTGCTGCCACAGGTGCGCATCGCACCATGGGCGCACACCCGCCATGGGCGCACACCGCCGCGGTCGCGGTGCGCGGCTCCTTGACGCTCCCCTCGGGCGCCATCCCGCCGACGGCCGCTTCGAGTGAAAGGCCTGCGGTCGCATGAGTACCGTTCTCGTGTACGCGGACAAGCCCGAGGTCCGGGAGCGGGTGAAGCTCGCCATCGGCCCGCTTCCCGACCGCGAGCTCGGCATCCTGGAGTTCCTGGACGCCGCGGACGGCCCGTCCGTGATCGACGCGGTCGACCACGGGGAGGCCGACATCTGCGTCCTGGACGCCGAGGCCGCCCCCAGCGGTGGCATGGGCCTGTCCCGGCAGCTCAAGAACGAGGTCCCCGACTGCCCGCCCACCGTCCTGCTGGTCGCCCGCCGTGACGACCGCTGGCTGGCGAGCTGGTCCCTGGCGGACGCGGTGGTCACCCACCCGGTCGACCCCGCCGAGCTCACCGAGGCCGTCGTCACACTGCTGCGCCGCCGGCACGCGCCGGCACCCCGCGCGCAGTCCTCCCCCGCCCACCACTGACGCGGCCCGCCCCGGCGGCCGCGCCCGGAACGGCCCGGGAGCGGCCGGGCCATCGGGAACAACCAGACGCCGGAAGCAACCGGATACGACCACAGCGGGGAAAGACAGGGATGACGGCCACGCCAACGGGCACGCAGCCAGCAGGCACGCAGCCAACGGGCACGAACAGCGACGAGCCGGCCAGCCCCACACCCGCTGGCCCGCCGAGCTGGGCCGAGCTTCTCACGGCGCTCCTGCGCGGGGAGGCACTGGGCGCCGAGGAGACCGGCTGGGCGATGCGGCAGATCATGTCCGGCGCGGCGTCACCCGCCCGGATCGCCGGCTTCGCGGTGGCGCTACGGGCCAAGGGTGAGACCGCCGAGGAGGTCCGCGGCCTGGTCGAGGCGATGCTCGAGCACGCCGCGCCGCTGGAGGTCTCCGACGACGTCCGGGAACGCGCGGTGGACACCTGCGGTACCGGCGGAGACCGGTCACATTCGGTGAACATATCGACCATGGCGGCGCTCCTGGTCGCCGGATCCGGCATCCCCGTGATCAAACACGGCAACCGGGCCGCGTCCTCGCTGTGCGGAACGGCCGACCTGCTGGAGGAGCTCGGCGTCGTCATCGACCTGCCGCCGGCCGCCGTCGGCACCTGCCTGGCCCGGGCCGGCGCGGCCTTCTGCTTCGCCCCGGTCTTCCATCCGGCCATGCGCCACGCGGCCGGGACGCGCAGCGAGCTCGGCGTGCCCACCTTCTTCAACATCCTCGGGCCGCTGACCAACCCGGGCCGGCCCGCGTCCCAGGCCATCGGGGTCGCCGACCCGCGGCTGGCCCCGGTCGTCGCGGGCGTGCTCGCCGCGCGTGGCACCCGTGGCCTGGTGTTCCGGGGCGACGACGGGCTCGACGAGCTCACGCCGGCGACCACGTCGACGGTGTGGGTGGTCAGTGGCGGCACGGTCCGGCAGGAGATCTTCGACCCACGGACGGTGGGCATCCAGCCCGGCGACCCCGCGGAACTGCGGGGTGGTGACGCCGCCCACAACGCCGAGGTCGCCCGTGTCCTGCTGGCCGGGCGTCGCGGGCTGGTGCGCGACGCCGTCCTGCTGGCCGCCGCGGCGGCTCTGGTCGCCGCCACCGGGCCGACCGCCGCCCCGGTGGGCGAGCAGATCCAGCGTCAGCTCGGCCGGGCCGCGTGGTCGCTGGATTCCGGCGGGGCAGAAGCCGCGCTGGGACGCTGGGTCAGGACGAGCCAGGCGGCTGTCGCCGCCGCGTCCACCAGCGCCTGAGGCCAGCGCCCACAGGACAGGGCGGGCCGGCCCTGTCGCAGCTTCGTCGCCGTCCGCGCGTGGGCGCGACCGGCACCCGGGCCCTGTTCCCGGTGAGCCGCTGTCCGGCCCACCGGGAACCTGTCGATCAGTCCTCGGGGACGGGTGGGTGCCACAGGTTCTCGAACAGCAGGCCTGTGACGAAGAACAGCGTCAGCAGCCCGCCGATCAGAGCGAGCCAGACACCGAAGACGATGCCGAGGCCGACCAGGCTGGCACTGAGGGCGATGAAGACCGGGTAGTAGCTGCCCGGGGTGAAGTGCCCGAGCTCCCCGGCCCCGTCGGCGACCTCGGCGTCGGGCAGGTCCTGCGGGCGCGCCCCGATCCGGCGGGCGGTGAACAGCAGGTAGCCACCGACCAGCAGGCCGAGGCCGCCGCACAGCGCCAACGCGACGGTGCCGGTCGGATCCTGTGACGTGAACCAGTAGACCACGTCGACCACCGCGCAGAAAATCGTGAACACGAGGAAGACCACGCCTTCGATCTTCATGGCTACTGCTCCTCCCTTTCAGCTGCTTTCCCGCCGGCCCACGGGCCGGCTATCTGATTTCGGGTGTGGCGTGGTAGTCGACTCGGCCCGCCGCCTGCGGATAGTGCAGGTCGAAGGCCGGCCGTTCCGAGCGGATACGCGGCAGCGAGCGGAAGTTGTGGCGCGGCGGCGGGCAGGACGTCGCCCATTCCAGGGAGTTCCCGTAGCCCCACGGGTCGTCCACGACGGCCAGCTCGCCCTTCTTGTACGAACGCCAGACGTTGTAGATGAACGGCAGGGTCGAGGTGGCCAGCAGGAGCGCGCCGGCCGTGGAGATCGTGTTGTAGGTGGTGAAACCGTCGGTGGGCGCGTAGTCGGCGACCCGGCGCGGCATGCCCTTCACACCCAGCCAGTGCTGGATCAGGAAGGTGAGGTGGAAGCCGAAGAACAACGTCCAGAAATGGATCTTCCCGAGCTTCTCGTCGAGCAGCCGCCCGGTGACCTTGGGGAACCAGAAGTAGATCCCGGCGTACGCGGCGAAGACCACCGAGCCGAAGACGACGTAATGGAAGTGCGCGACCACGAAGTAGCTGTCGCTGACGTGGAAGTCGATCGGCGGGCTGGCCAGCAGCACACCGGTGAGACCGCCGAAGAGGAATGTCACGAGGAAGCCCAGCGCGAACAGCATCGGCGTCTCGAAGGTGATCTGCCCGCGCCACAGGGTGCCGATCCAGTTGAAGTACTTCATGCCGGTCGGCACCGCGATGAGGAAGGAGAGGAAGGCGAAGAACGGCAGCAGGACGGCGCCGGTGGCGAACATGTGGTGTGCCCACACCGCCACCGACAGCGCGCCGATACCGACCGTCGCGAAGACCAGGCCCTTGTACCCGAACAGCGGCTTGCGGGAGAAGACCGGCAGCACCTCGCTGATGATGCCGAAGAACGGCAGGGCGATGATGTAGACCTCGGGATGGCCGAAGAACCAGAACAGGTGCTGCCACAGGATCGCGCCGCCGTTGGCCGCGTCGAATATGTGCGCGCCCAGCCGGCGGTCCGCCTCAAGCCCGAGCAGCGCGCCGGTGAGGACCGGGAAGGCTACCAGCACCAGGATCGAGGTGATCAGGAAGTTCCAGCAGAAGATGGGCAGCCGGAACATCGTCATCCCAGGCGCCCGCAGGCAGAGGATCGTCGTGATCATGTTGACCGCGCCGAGGATGGTGCCCAGGCCCGACAGCGCCAGGCCGAGAATCCACAGGTCGGCACCGGCCCCCGGTGAATAGACCGAGTTGTTCAGCGGCGCGTAGGCGAACCAGCCGAAGTCCGCCGCGCCACCCGGGGTCAGGAATCCCGCGACGACGGTCAGGCTGCCGAAAAGGAAGAACCAGTAGGACAGCGCGTTCAGCCGGGGGAAGGCCACGTCCGGCGAGCCGATCTGCAGCGGTATCAGGAAGTTCGCGAACGCGAACGCCATAGGCGTGGCGAACATCAGCAGCATCAGCGTGCCGTGCATCGTGAACAGCTGGTTGAACTGCTCGTTCGACAGGACCTGCAGACCGGGCCGGGCGAGCTCGATCCGCATCAGCTCAGCCATGATCCCGGCGAACAGGAAGAAGGCGAAGGCGGTCACGCCGTACATCACGGCGATGTCCTTGTGGGACGTCGTCCGCAGGTAGCCGAGCAGGTTCGTCCGCGGCCTGGTGTGGAGATCCTCGACGTGGCCGGCCGGCGGCTCGTGCACCAGTGTCACTGTCGGCTCCCGGAGGTGTTCGGTACGGCGGATGTCTGCGCGGGCGCCCCGGCGGCGGTGACTGTGGCCGGGGTCACGTCCGAGACCGGGCGGGTCCGTTCGGCGATGAACCGGTCGTACTCGTCACCGGGGACCACCTTGACGGAGAAGTTCATCCGGTCGTGGTCGACCCCGCACAGTTCCGCGCAACGGCCCACAAAGGTGCCGGTCTTGGTGATCGTGAGCTGGAACTGGTTGATCCGGCCGGGGATCACGTCCCGCTTGAACAGGAAGTCGGGCACCCAGAAGGAGTGGATCACGTCCGTCGAGGTCTCGATGAAACGGATCGTCCGGCCCTGCGGGAGCACCAGGACGGCCGGCTCCCCGGGCTTGCCGGTGACCTCGATCGGGGCGGTGCCGTCGCGGCCGGTGTCGAGATAGCGGAACTGCCAGTTCCAACGGAAACCGATCACATTGATCGTGACGTCCGGGTCGGGTGGCAGCCGGTTGATCTCGATCTCGTCCCGGGCCGTGTAGTAGAACAGCCCGGCTACGATGACCAGGGGCACGACCGTGTAGAGGATCTCGACCGGCAGGTTGTAGCGGACCTGCCGCGGCAGGTCGTCCGACCGCTTCCGGAACACGGTGATCGCGTAGAAGATCAGGCCCCAGGTGAACACGCCCACGGCGAGCGCCGCGATCGAGGAGCCCTGCCACAGGTTCAGGATGCGCGGTGTCTGGTCCGTCACTCCGTCGGGGAAACCGAAGTTGGGAACATCACACCCGGTCGCGGTCATGACAAGCAGCGCGAGCCCGGCCATCAGGGCCAGGCGGCGGCGCCACGGACGGGCGCGGGCGGCGCGGTGATCAGAACCTCGCGCGCGGTTCGTGCTCCCCGCCCGGGCAGCGTCGGAGGCGGCCGCTTCCTCGACATCGGCGGGCAACGGCCGAGGTCGGCCGAAGGATCGGGTCACCAGGTCCTGCCTCCCACGAATGCGCCGGCCCAGGCGAACCAACCGGGCCTGGCGCAGGGCTCTTCGACAAGCTGTAGATGCTGCGGCAGGAGCGTATCCCAGCTACCCGTCCGGCATCACGCCAGAGCCTCAGGAGGTGACCCCTTCCGCCCCGAGGAAGGCCGCCCGGAGCGCCTCCCGCGCCGGCGAAGGCATCCCGGACAACCCGCCGGAGCACCTTTTCGCTCCGCCGCCGGCTTGCGGTGCGACAAACGGCCCGCCGCAGCCCGCGGCTACGGAGGCTTCCCGAATCCGTGGCCGGAGGACGCCTGTGCCTCCACCGCGAGGACGCCAGGAAGATCGGCGAAACGGGCCTTGGCGTCATGGCTGAGGACGATCCGTCCGGTCTCGGCCGCATGGGCCGCAATGATCAGATCGTGGGCGCCGCGACGCCGTCCGATCCGGCGCGCGGCCACGATGAGACGGGCGTGGTGAGCTGCCGTGCTCTGCGTGTAGTCCAGCACGTCCAGCACGGACGTCATGGCGGCCAGCGCCCGTGAACGCTGGGCGGCCCTGGCCGCGGTGTCGGCCAGTTCGATCCCCACCCGATACTCGGCGATCGACACGGCCGCGGCCGCGAGCTCGTCGTCGTCCAGGGCGGCGCGGTCGACCGTTCCCCGCTCGTAGGCGATGAGGATGCTGGTGTCGAGGATCAGGCGGCGGCCCACGGGTCGCCCTCGTCCACGGCCAGGTGACCGACCGCCTCCGCGATGTCCGCCTCGAAGGTGTCATCCGGTGGCGTGGTGCCGACAAGCACGGCTCGAAGGTCGGCTCCGGTCCGCCGACGCGCCGGCCTAATTTCCGCGATTGTACGGTTACCTCGCGTAATTGTGATGGTCTCGCCGGCCTCGATCGCGTCAAGCAGATCCGAGAACCCGCGGGACGCCTCGGTCGCCGTTACAGTGCGCATGACCACCAACATATCTGAAAATCAGATACAGGCACGTGGCTGCTGAGAGGAAACGTAACCACCCGCGGAAATGCAACTGGACCGTGGTTACATTTGAGCCCGACGGACGTGAGCCCACCGATCGCCGGGCTACGGGCTACGGGCTACGGGCTACGGGCTACGGGCTACGGGCAATGACACGCCTCGGCGACCTCGACACTCGGCATACCGTGGGAGGCGTGCCGGCCTATCTCGATCATGCTTCTACGGCCGTTCTGCATCCGACGGCCCGGGCGGCCCTGCTGGCCGCGATCGACGAGGGGTGGGCCGACCCGGCCCGGCTGTACCGCGACGCCCGGCGGGCCCGCATGCTGCTCGACGCCGCCCGGGAGACGGTCGCCGGGGTGATCGGCACCCGGCCTGACGAGGTCAGCTTCACCGCGTCGGGCACCCAGGCGGCCCAGCTCGCGCTGCTCGGCGCGGCCCGGGCCCGCCGCCGCGCCGGCAGCCGCATCCTGGTCAGCGCGGTGGAGCACTCCTGCGTCCTGCACGCCGCCGCGTGGCACGAGCACGCCGGCGGCCTGGTCGGCACCGTCGGGGTGGACGGGTTCGGCCGCGTCGACCCGGCCGGCTTCACCCCCCCGCCGGACACGGCGGTGGCCAGCCTGCAGCACGCCAACCACGAGGTCGCCACCATCCAGCCGGTGGCCGCGGCCGCGGAGGTGCTGCACGCCGCGGGCGTCCCGCTGCACGTGGACGCGGCCATGTCGCTCGGCCGGATCCCGGTGGACGTCACGGCGCTGGGCGCCGACCTGCTCAGCGCCAGCGCGCACAAGTTCGGCGGGCCGGCGGGCGTGGGCATCCTGGTGGTGCGCACCGGACGCCGGTGGGTCAGCCCGCTGCCCGCGGACGAGCGCGAGGGCCGCCGGGTCGCCGGCTTCCCCAACGTCGCGGGGATCGTCGCGACGGCCGCGGCCCTGCACGCCCGGACCAACGAGATCGTCACCGAGGGGCCGCGCCTGGCCGGCTATGTGCGGCGGCTGCGGGCCCGGCTGCCCGAGCTGATACCGGACGTCGAGGTGCTCGGCGACCCCGACCCGGCCGGCCGGCTGCCGCACCTGCTCACCTTCTCCTGCCTCTACGTCGACGGCGAGTCACTGCTGCACGAGCTGGACCGGGCGGGGATCGCGGTCAGCAGCGGCTCCAGCTGCACCTCCGACACGCTCACCCCGAGCCACGTGCTCGCCGCGATGGGCGCGTTGACGCAGGGGAACGTCCGGGTCTCCTTCGGCCGGGAGTCCGACAGCGCGGACGTCGACGCCCTGCTCGCGGTCCTGCCGGACGCGGTCGCCCGCGTCCGCGAACGGGCCGGGGCCGCCGGGCTGTGACGCGCGGCCGCCCCGCGCCGGACAAGCCAGCCCATGCCGAACAGCCGAACAGCCGAACAGCCGAACAGCGGAAACATGACAAAGAACGCGGACAGAACGAGTAACACGGATGACGCCCGCTGGGACACGGCGGCGTTCACCGTGGACGCGCGGGGCCGCCGATGCCCGCTGCCGGTCATCGAGCTGGCCCGCCGCATCGGCGAGCTCGACCGCGACACCACCCTGGTGCTGTGGGCGGACGACCCGGCCGCGGACCTCGACGTCCCCGCCTGGTGCCGGATGCGCTCCCACGAGCTGGTCGCGACCCGGCCGCTGCCCACGGGCGGGACGGCCTACCTCGTCCGCCGCCTCGCCTGAGCCCCCGGTCAGGCCGTGGGCAGGTGGGAGGCGATCTGCGCGGCGGCGTCCGCGCCGTAGGTCTCCGACAGGCGTTTGACCAGCTCGGCCGGGACGGTTTCGTACTCCTGGGTGCCGACGGTCTCCAGCGCCAGCGTGGCGAGCAGGCAGCCAAGCTGCGCGCTGCGCTCCAAGGACAGTTCCCAGGCGCGCCCCGCGAAGAAGCCGGCGCGGAAGGCGTCCCCGACGCCGGTCGGATCCGGGGTGATCCGGGCGGGCACGACCGGCACCCGGATCGGCGCCTGCCCGACGGCCTCGATGGCAGCGCCGTCCGCGCCGTGGGTGGTGACCCGGATGCCCACCCGCTGGAGCACCTGCGCGTCCGACCAGCCGGTCTTGCTCTCCAGCAGGCCCTTCTCGTACTCGTTGCACAGCAGCCAGGCCGCGCCGTCCACCAGCCGGCGGATCTGTGGGCCGTCCATCCGGGCGAGCTGCTGGGAGGGGTCGGCCGCGAACGGGATGGACCGTTCGCGGCACTCGTCGGTGTGGCGGAGCATCGCCTCCGGGTCGTTCGGGCTGATCAGGACCAGGTCCAGGCCGCCCAGGCGGTCGGCGACCGGGCGCAGCTCGATCAGCCGGGCGTCGCTCATCGCGCCGGGATAGAAGGAGGCGATCTGGCAGAGATCGTCGTCGGTGGTACACACGAAACGGGCGGTGTGGGCGACTTCGCTCACATACACCGAGCTCGTGTCGACGCCGTTGCGGTCGAGCCAGGACCGGTAGCCGGCGAAATCCTCGCCCACCGCCCCGACGAGAACGGGACGCAGGCCCAGCCGTCCGAGCCCGTAACAGATGTTGGCGGCCGCTCCCCCGCGCCGGATGACCAGGTCGTCGACAAGGAACGACAGGGAGATCCTGTCCAGCTGGTCGGCCAGCAGCTGCTCGGCGAACCGGCCCGGAAAGCGCATGAGATGGTCGGTCGCGATGGAACCCGTAACGGCAATAGGCACGATGCGTGATTCTACCTGGCCATCACCCGAAACCGCCGGGTCCACCCGGCATCCGCCCGTGCCTGGCCGGCGTTCCCGCACGGTGAAACACGGGCAGCAGGCCAGGACGAGGCCAGGACGACCGCCGGCACGGGTGGGCACGGCAGGCGTGTGGCCGGCTGGGAGCGCCCAGCCGGCCACACGTCACAACCAACGGCGCACCGAACGGATACCGTCGGTAGCCCGGAGGTGTCCGGCACCCCGGCCCGTCCGTCCGCTGTCACCTCGGCGACGGACGCCTACCGCCACCCCGGCCGCGACCGCGACAACACGGCCGGCCGGCCCCAGGGACCAACGCCTGGCCCCCGGCCCCTGGAATCAGCGGGCACCAGGGACCGCGGGAATCACAGGGATCAGTGGGATCAGTGGGATCAGTGGAAGGAGTCGCCGCAGGCGCAGGAACCCGCCGCGTTCGGGTTGTCGATCGTGAAGCCCTGCTTCTCGATCGTGTCTACGAAGTCGATCGTCGCCCCGCCGAGGTACGGGCCGCTCATCCGGTCGACCGCGACCTTGACACCGGAGAAGTCGAGGACGATGTCGCCGTCGAGCTGCCGCTCGTCGAAGAAGAGCTGGTAGCGCATGCCGGAGCAGCCGCCGGGCTGGACAGCGATCCGCAGCTGGAGGTCCTCACGCCCCTCCTGCTCGAGCAGGCTCTTCACCTTGTGCGCGGCCACGTCGGTCAGGATGACGGTGTTCGGACGAGTCGCTGTGTCCACGCCGGTCGCCGTATCGGTCGTCGTGTCCTGGACTGTCATGGAGGCTGCTCCCTAGTGAATATTCCCTGGGGCGTGGGGAGTCACGACGACAGCCACTGTCGCTCCTCCTTCGGCCGGTTGGATACGTGTGCAGGGATGCCAGGTATTCGGCTACTCGCAATACATGCGCATCCGAGATGTGCGCATCACTGTAGGCAACAACATGGGATGCCTGCGACGCCACCCTTCATGCACGGTCGCCGTTCCTGCCATCGCGACAGCAGTCACTACCCGAGTCACTACCAGCGGCGGCCGCCACCAGCAAGCCGTTGCACACGTCTGGCTGGAACGCCGCCCGCCGCGATTGCCTTCCCATCGTACGCAGATCGTCCGCGCATGACCAAGCACGCGGCCCGCGGCGTGATCACGAACTCGTCCCGCGCGGTACGGCAGAAGGTCCCAGACGATGCGGTACAGGGCCGCGGCGAGTTAGAGTCTTACCGACCATACGTCCCCATGCGTGCGGCCAGGCCACGCCACGGCCGGTCGACCTCAGGAGCGAGCATGACGACCCATCCCGCGCTCGAGCGCGCCGGCGTCGCGGCGCCGGGAACACCTCCGGTCACGCCGCCGTCCCCGCCGCGCCCCCGCTCCCTGGCCGGGCCGCTCGAGCTGCTGCTGCTCGGGCACGGCTCGGATCCCGGCAGCGAGCGCGGGGTCGACTGCCCCGGCGCGCTGCCGCCCGCGTCCGACCCGACGCTCGTCGAGCGGGCCAGGGCGGCCAGAGCCGCCCTCGGCGACTCGGTCTTCGTCCTCGGCCACCACTACCAGCGGGACGAGGTCATCGCCTTCGCCGACGTCACCGGCGACTCGTTCAGGCTCGCCCAGCAGGCCGCCGCCCGGCCCGAGGCCGGGCACATCGTCTTCTGCGGCGTGCACTTCATGGCGGAGAGCGCCGACATTCTCACCGGCGACCACCAGCAGGTGATCCTGCCCGATCTCGCCGCCGGCTGCTCCATGGCCGACATGGCCGCGGCCGAACAGGTCGAACAGGCCTGGGAGACGCTCGCAGACGCCGGCCTCGCCGACGGCACCGTGCCGGTGAGCTACATGAACTCCTCCGCCGCCATCAAGGCGTTCACCGGGCGGCACGGCGGCACCATCTGCACGTCCTCCAACGCCCGCCGGGCGCTGGACTGGGCGTTCGGGCCGGACCGGCGCGGCGAGCGGGTGCTGTTCCTGCCCGACCAGCATCTCGGCCGCAACACCGCCGTGCTGGAGATGGGCATGTCGCTGGACGACTGCGTCGTCTACAGCCCGCACCGCCCCGGCGGCGGCATCACCCGCGAACAGCTGCGGGACGCCCGGATGATCCTGTGGCAGGGGCACTGCTCGGTGCACGGCCGGTTCAGCCTCGGCTGCGTGGACGAGGTACGCGCCCGGATACCCGGCGTCACCGTGCTGGTGCATCCCGAGTGCCGGCACGAGGTCGTCACCGCCGCGGACCTGGTCGGCTCGACGGAGTACATCATCAAGGCGGTGGATGCCGCCCCGCCCGGCTCCAGGTTCGCCGTCGGCACCGAGCTGAACCTGGTGCAGCGGCTGGCCAACCGGCACCCTGACAAGACCGTAGTCTTCCTGGATCGTACGGTGTGCTACTGCTCCACCATGAACCGTATCGATCTGCCCCACCTCGTGTGGGCCCTTGAGTCCCTGGTCCGCGGCGAGACGGTCAACCGCATCACGGTCGACCCCGACGTCGCGGCACACGCCCGGAAGGCCCTCGACCAGATGCTGGCACTGCCCTGATGGCCCTGTTGAAACGACGCACGTCCGTCCCCGACGATCCCGCGGGCACCGCGGGCACCGCGGGCACCGCGGGCACACCGGTGGCCACCGCCGGCTCCGCTCCCCCCGCCGACGCCGAGCCCGGGAACCGGCCGGGGGGCGGGGTGGGGAAAGGCCGTCCCACCCCGAAACGCAGCCAGGCACGGGCGGCGCGCGCCCGCGGCGGCGCCCTGCCCGCCACGGCGTCCCGCAAGGAGGCCCGGACCCGCGGCCGCGAGGAGCGCCGCCGGTCGACCCGGGAGTACCGGGCGGCGATGCTCTCCGGTGACGTCAGCAGGCTGCCGCCGCGCGAGCGCGCCCCCGAGCGGGTGCTCGCCCGGGACCTCGTCGACGCCCGCCGCAACATCGGGCCGTTCTTCCTCGCCGCCGCCCTGGTGTACTTCCTCGGCGGCATCGTCCCCAACGCGTACGTGCGGCTGGTCACCACCTCGCTGATGCTGCTGGGCGTCCTCGCGGTGGCCGTCGACTCGGTGGTCCTGGCCCGCCAGGTCAGCGGCCAGGTCGCGCGCAAGTACCCGGACTCGCGGGTCCGGGTCCGGGCCTACGCGGTGCAGCGCGCGCTCCTGCCGCCCCGCTGGCGGATGCCCCGGCCCCGGGTGAGCCGCCGGGACGGCCAACGATGAACGTGTGATTTCACGGCCGGGCGTCCCGGGGCACGGGCGTTCTAAGGTGGCTGCGTGGAGCACAGACGACTCGGGCGTAGCGGACTGTCCGTCAGCGAGATCTCGTACGGCAACTGGATCACCCATGGTGACCAGGTCGAACGGGAACAGGCGCTCGCCTGCGTACAGGCCGCTCTCGACGAGGGCATCACCACCTTCGACACGGCCGACGTCTACGCGGGCACCCGCGCCGAGGCCGTGCTGGGCGAGGCGCTCGACGGCGTCCGTCGGGAGTCCTACGAGCTGTTCACCAAGGTCTTCTGGCCGACCGGCCCCGGCCCCAACGACCGGGGCCTGGGCCGCAAGCACATCATCGAGTCCTGCCACGCGTCGCTGCGGCGGCTGCGCACCGACCATGTCGATCTCTACCAGGCGCACCGGTACGACCCGACGGTGCCGCTGGAGGAGACCCTGCGGGCCTTCGACGACCTCGTGCGGGCCGGCAAGGTCCTCTATGTCGGCGTCTCGGAGTGGAGCGCCGCGCAGATCTCGGACGCGGTGCGGATCGCCGGCGAGCTGGGCTTCGACCGGATCATCTCCAACCAGCCGCAGTACTCGATGCTGTGGCGCACGATCGAGGCCGAGGTCGTCCCGACGTCCCAGGCCGCCGGTATCTCCCAGATCGTCTGGTCACCGGTCGCGCAGGGCGTGCTCACCGGCAAGTACCGGCCGGGCCAGCCGCCGCCGGCGGACACCCGCGCCACCAGCGTGAACGGCGGGCGCTTCATCCAGCGGCTGCTGGGCGACGACGTCCTCACCCGGGTGCAGGACCTGCTGCCCGTCGCGGCCGACGCCGGCCTGTCCCCGGCCCAGCTCGCGGTGGCCTGGGTGCTCCAGAACGACAACGTGGCATCGGCGATCATCGGGGCGTCCCGGCCGGAGCAGGTCCACGAGAACGTCAGGGCATCCGGGGTGAAGCTCGGCCCCGACCTGCTGGCCCGGATCGACGCCGTGCTCGGCGGCGTCATCATCACCGACCCGAAGATCGTCGGCTAGCCGCCCGGCCGCGCCCGGGCCGCCGAGCGCCCGAAAGGCATGATCGGCGCGTTCGACGGCAGGGCCGCCGGCCGATGGTCACCAGCCGGCGGTCACCAGCCGCCGGC
>NZ_CEVIVD010000031.1:12028-13406 GCF_982290655.1 Protofrankia sp. CiP1_Cm_nod3 | reverse complement strand
GCTAGTCGACGGGCCGCAGGCTCATCGGGCCGTAGACCCTGCGGTCGCCCTCGTGGAGCACCACCTGTTGGACGCCGGCGGCCAGCAGCTCCTGCCAGATCTCCCCCAGCCAGGTCTCGGCGTCGCTCTGGGTCGGGAACGACTCCGACGGCAATGAGCCGGCGGGGGTGACCACCCCACCGTCCTCCGTCTCGAAACGCCAGGTCCAGCTCACCGTTTGGCCTCCTTGCCCAGGTCGTCGGTCCTCTTCGCTGTCCGTCGGAGACCATCCAACACCGGCGGTGGGCCCGGAGGAGACGACCAGCGGCGAGAGCGGCGGCGGCTGGGTGAACCGAACAGGTGGCCGGTGGACGGAAACACCCCATACGATCCGTCGGACGGCCGGGCCGGTCGACACAGAGGAAGGAGACCGTGATCATGGCTTCGCACGGTGTCACGACGTTGCTCGCGGAGGCCACCGCCGAGTCGCACGAGGCGCCCATGGTCTGGTGGCAGGTCGGGCTGGTCACGATCGGCGCGATCCTGCTCCTCGGTGTCGTGATCGCGCTCATGACGCTGGCCGACCGCAGGCGTCATCCGCACCCGTAGGCGTCCGGGCAGGTGCGCCTGAGGCTGCTGGGCACGGGGTCGGCCGACGGCTGGCCCAACCCGTGGTGCGGGTGCGCGTCCTGCGGGTGGGCCCGCGAACACCAGGTGCGCACCCAGACCGCGGTGCTCGTCGAGGACCGCCTGCTCATCGACTGCGGGCCGGACGTGCCGCGCGCCGCCACCAGGTTCGGGGTGCGGCTCGCCGACGTGCGTCATCTGCTGTTCAGCCACGCCCACGGCGATCACACCAGCCCCGAGGCCCTGCTGTGGCGGACGTGGTCGACGGTGGCCACCCGCCCGCTGGACGTCGTCGGGCCGCCCGCCTCGCTGGACGCCTGCCGCCCCTTCGTGGCGCCCCCGGACGGGGACACCGGGGCGTTGCGGTTCCACCCGGCACATGCCGGTGACGTCCTGTCACTGGACGGTTTCGTCATCCGCGCGCTGGCGGCCAACCACGGAGCCGCGTTCGTGGGCCCGGCGCTGCTCTACGACATCACGGCCCCCGACGGCGGGCGTCTGCTCTACGCCTGCGACACCGCCGCGCCGCTGCCACCGGCGACCCTGGACGCGCTGGCCGGCCGCGCCTTCGACGTCGTGCTGATGGAGGAGAACAACGGCGACCGGCCCGGCTTCGGCGACCACCTCGACCTGGCGACGTTCGCCGACGTCCTCGCGGAGCTGCGGCGGCGGGGCGCCGTGGCCGAGGCAACCCGGGTCGTCGCCGTCCACCTCGGCCACCGCAACCCGCCCGGCGACGAGCTCGCCCGGCGGCTGGCACTGATGGGCGCAC
>NZ_CEVIVD010000031.1:1849-11802 GCF_982290655.1 Protofrankia sp. CiP1_Cm_nod3 | reverse complement strand
CCCCGGCCCTACCGCGTCCTGATCACCGGGGGTGCCCGGTCGGGGAAGTCCGCGGAAGCCGAGCGGCGGCTCGCCGCCTGGCCGGAGGTGCTCTACGTGGCCACGGCAGGCCCGGTTCCGCCGGACGACGCCGACTGGGCGGCGCGGGTGGCCGCCCACCGCACCCGCCGGCCGGCGCACTGGACGACGCTGGAGACCGCCGACCTGCCACCGCTGCTGCGCGCGGACGGCCCGCCGCTGCTGATCGACTGCCTCACCCTGTGGCTAACCGCCCACCTGGGCGAGGAGCCCCCGGCCGGGGAATGGCCCGCCGGGCTCCGGGAGCTGGTGGCCGCCTGGCGGGACACCCGCCGGCACGTGATCGCGGTGACCAACGAGGCCGGCTCCGGGATCGTGCCGGCGACCGCGCTCGGACGCCGCTTCCGCGACGCCCTCGGCCGCATCAACGCCGCGGTCGCGGCCGAATCCGACGAGGTCTGGCACGTCGTCGCCGGCATCCCCACCCGTCTGCGCTGACCCGGGTGAAAGCCGGAGAGGCGGTGGAGGTCACCGAACGTGGAAGAGCGGTCGCCATCCTCGTACCGTACGAAGCGGTCTCGGGCCACCAGCGTCTCGTCGATTCCGGCGACCTCGCTCCCGGCAGCCAGGGCATCCTGGATATCGAACCGGTGACCGCGGGTACCGGGATCCGGTTGTCGGACGAGCTCGCCGCACTGCGCGACGAGGAGTGGAGATAACGCTGATCTATCTTGATAGCAGCGCCCTCACGAAACTCGTCATTGCCGAGAGCGAGAGCCTACGGATCTGGCTCGCCGGGCACGCGGAGCGCAGGTTCGTCAGCAGCGCGCTGGTTCGCACCGAGTTACGGCGTGCGGTTCTCCGCATCACCGACCGTCCTGACGTCAGCCGGCCCCAGGCTCAGGCCATAGCCGGTACCGCAACAGCACTTCTACGGAAGCTCGACCAGATCAGGTTGGGCTATCCGCTGCTGGACCGGGCCGGCCAGCATCCGCCTGCGCGGCTGCGCAGCCTTGACGCGATCCACCTGGTTACCGCCGCGAGCCTCGGCCCGGACCTGCATGCCATGGTGGCTTATGATCATCGTCTTCTCGACGCCGCCCGCGACCTCGGCATAGCAGTCGCATCCCCCGGCATGTCGTGATCTGTTGTGCTCGTATGTTCTCGCATCATGCTGGCAGTGCCGGGCCACCCGGTCAGCCGCGTCCAAGTGGCTGGCGCGGGCCCTGGCGCGGGTCGGGACGGCGGCTGAGCAGCGCGTCGCATTCGGCCTTGAGGACTTCGGGGATGACCTCGACGAAGTGGTTCAGCCGCGGGTCGCGCACGAGATCCCACTGGGAGCAGACGGCGCCGTCGCGTTCGTCCCACGAGCCGATGACCAGCCGGGGCACCCGGGCGAGGACAACGGCGCCGGCCGCCATCACGCCGGGCTCGAGCGTGGTCACAAGGGTGCAGCCGTCGAGTTTCCATGTTCCGAGCGCGCGCCCAGCCCGCCGGAGCACGGTGATCTCCGCGTGGGCGGTCGGGTCGGCCGTCCGCTGCCGGTCGTGGTGCGCGGCGGCGATCTCCCGCCCGTCCGGGCCGTAGAGCACCGCTCCGACGGGCGGGTCGCCGGCCCCCGGGTCCGGCAGCGCCCGCGCCATCTCCAGGGCACGGCGCATCCACGGCTCGTACCTCCTCGCGACCACCCCCAGCCGCGCCGATTCCGTCCGCACGAGATCTGGCTGCACGAGATCTGGCTGCACGGAATCCGATTATCCTCCCCTCGTCAGGTCGCCAGCCCGCCGCGCGCACCTGCTCCATGTTCCGGTCATCCGCCATGCTCTGGTCGTCCGCCCGGCCGGCGGTATGCGATCGCGGGCGGCAGAGCCACCAGAAACCCACGGGCAATCTCATGATCGTTCCTGGACGATCTTGCAAACCAGTACCCGTACGATGCCTGAGCCGTTCAGTATTTGTTTATGATCTCCCTAAACAAGTACTGGACGCTGAGGGGCGCGAACGTGTCACTGTTCGACGTACATGGCGATCTTGTGGAAACGCGTGCCCGTCTGCGGACACAGGTCGACGAGATCCTTGCCGCGCTGGAGTCAGGCCAGCTACCACGCCCGCACGAGCGGGAGCAGGTGGACCTCAAGGAGGAGGCCGGCCGGCGCGGCCGCCACGGTGGCGTCCTGCCCGGTGAACGCCAGAATCCGCAGGCGGTGGAACAACTGGCACGCGAGGTCCCCTGCATGGCGAACACCCCCGGCGGGGGCGCTCTCATCCTCGGCGTGGACGACACCGGCCGGGTTCCCGGCACCGAGCTGGACGTCGAATGGCTCCGCCACCGCATCTTCGAGCGCGTCGACATCGCCCCGGCCATCGAGCACAGACACCTGCGAGGCGAACGAATCCTCGTCCTGTATGTAGCCGAGACCCGTGAACCGGTCGAGGATCCCGACCGCAGGATCCGATGGCGGGTCGGCGATCACTGCGTTCCGATGGACCGCTCCGAGTGGTGGCTACACCGGCAGGAGCGGGCCGGGCTGGACGTGATGGCCGCGGCGACCGGCCGGACGATCGCGGACATCGCTCCCGGTGCCCTGCTCATGGCCCGCCGCTATCTCGCCGGGAGCGACGGCGGCGATACTGACGAGAGCGCCGAGGTGTCGGACGCCGAACTGCTGCGGCGGCTCGGCGTCCTGCGCCCGGACGGCGCGCTGACCCAGGCCGGTGTGCTCGTCTTCTGCCCGGCGTCACGGACGCTGATCGAACTGAGCCGGCTCGACGTGCCCGGCGGTGATGTTCTCAACCCGCCGGACGACCGGACGGGCGCGGCACTCCTCGAACAGCTCGCCGCGGTTGAGAACGATCTGCGCGCGTTCAACAGCGTGACCACCGTCCGGCGGGGCTTCGCCGAGATCCCGACGCGGCGGATCCCCTCGCGTTCCGTCCGTGAAGCCCTGCTCAACGCGGTCGTGCACCGGGACTGGATGCGTCCGGAGCCGGTCGTCGTCACCTGGTTCGACCATGACACCGTCATCGAGGTCGACAGCCCCGGCGGCTTTGCCGGCGGGATCACCGAGGACACCGTCCTTTCCCGCAGGTATGCCCGCTACCCGGCCCTGTCGGATCTCTTCCGCGCGCTACGGCTGGTGGAGAAGCAGGGCGTCGGCGTGGACCGCATGTACCGGGAAATGATCTCACTTGGTCACCGGCCGCCACGGATCACCGAGCTGGCCGGCCCGGACGTACGGACCCGGCTGGCCGGCGGCGCGCCGGTCCTGCCGATCATGTCCCTGATGGAGTCGGTCCAGCCGTCCGCGCGCCGACGCGACGTACGGATCGCCGTGGTTCTCCACGAGCTGCTGCACCGCCCCTTCCTCACCGTCGAGGACGCGGCGCGCGCTCTTCAGACCGACCCGGACGACGCGCGGGATGCCCTCGAGGCCATCTGTACCGCCCAAATAGACGGCAACACCATCATCGACCGCTACAAGGACGTCTGGATGCTCTCCGCCGCTGTCTTCCGCCGGCTGGAAGGCGATCCGGACACGATCGGGGAACTGGCCGGGCGTGGGCTGCTGACCTACCGGCGGCCTGGTCGCGGTGCCGCCCGGGACGTCATCGCCTCCTGGCTCGCCGCCCATGAACGCATCACCAGCGGTGACTACGCAGCCCTGACCGGCCTCACCACGGCCGGGGCGAACCGCGCGCTCGACCGGCTCGTCCCGGACCTGCTCGTCCGCGGCTCCAGCAGCGGGCGCAACGCCCACTACATCGCGGCGCGAACACGCACGGAAGTGCCAGCGGCGCACGGGGAATAAATGAAGGACGCTCCGCCCTGCCGGTGGACAGGCTCGGATACGCGGTCCCGCGCGCACGGGCACCGCCGTTCAGCGGACGGGCACCGCCGTTCAGTGGGCACCGCCGAGGTTGAGTACGATCACGCCAGCGATGATCAGCGTCACGCCGAGGACCTTCGCGACGGTGACCGACTCGTTCAGGCCGACTATCCCGATCACGACGACCAGCGCGGTGCCCAGGCCGGCCCAGATGGCGTAGCCGACCCCGACCCGCATGCCCTTCTCGACCGCCTGGGCGAGCGCGACGAACGCGAGACCGTAGGCGGCAAGGCAGCCCACGGTCGGCCACAGCCGGGTGAAGCCGTCCGTGCTCCTGATCAGGCTGGTCCCCAGGACCTCCGTCACGATGGCCAGTCCGAGGAACACGTAAGCCATGGTCAGCACCTCCTGCCTGGTATGTCCGTACTGGACAGACAAGCCCGGGCCGCGGGCCGGCGGTGGCGACCGGCGCGGCCACGGAGGCGATGTCCCCGGGCCGATGGCGCCTCCGGCCATGTTCTGAAATCGGTCGCCGACCGTGACCTCGTCGAAGCCTGCCGGGCCACCATGCGCGGCGAGCCCTTTCTCTGTCCCGGCGCGGTCAACGCCCTCATCCGCAATTATCTCGACCGGATCCGTGAGGGCGGCGGCATCCCTGAGCGGGCCATCACCGAGCGCGAGGAGGAGATTCTCAGGCTCGTGGCCGAGGGAGACAGCTCGCAGGAGATCGCCGGCCTGCTCTTCGTCAGTGTCAAGACGGTCGAACGCCACCGCGCCAACCTGCTGCAGAAACTCGGCATGAAGGACCGGCTGGAGCTCACCCGGTACGCGATCCGGGTCGGCCTGATCAAGCCGTGACCCGGCTTTACCGCGCGAGACCCGGCTTTGCCACGGCCGGCTCGTATCCCGCCCCGCCCCGGGGCTTCCGGCGCGCACCGGACAGGCCGGCGGGAACACACGGGCCCGGTTGCCGGCGGCGCGCCGGTTCCGCCGGCCATGCCGCTGGCGGAACCGCTCCAGCCCGGCGCCTGCTGGACAGGCACGGGCAGGCGGTCCCGCGTGGGCAGCCACGGCGATCCGGTACGGCGACGTCATTGCGCCGCGCGCGGCCCTCGGTTACGGTCTAATCGTGGCGCTGACGGGTGCACTGCTGAAGGGTGCACTGTCGGCGGATGCGCCGCCAACAAGTTCACTGGTGGTGACCAGCGTATCGGCGGCGGATGCACCGGCGATGAGGAGAACATTCGCCGCCCGCAGATACCTCGACTTCTCCCGGCTGGCCAGTTCCCTCTGTTGCCGCTGACAAAGCGTCAGCCGATCATCCACCGGTACGGCACCGTACGGTGATACCGGGCCCGCCCGTATGTCGTTCATATCGTTTTCCGTCACGAGCGATCGCGCTCTGATTTTCCGTGCCCGGCGCCCGCTGATCCACGGCGTCGACGAGAAATCCCGTTGAACAGCGCAGCGGAAACAACGACAGAAATGAAGACCGGAAGGGGACGACACGTCCGATGCCCGCGCTCTCTTCACTGCATCTCGCCGTCGCGCTGGACGGTACCGGCTGGCATCCCGCGGCCTGGCGGGAGCCACGGGCCCGCCCGCTCGAGCTGTTCACCCCGCGCTACTGGGTCGACCTGGTCTCCGAGGCCGAGCGCGGTCTGCTCGACTTCGTCACCATCGAGGACGCCCTCGGCGTGCAGTCCTCCCGCTTCGACGGGCCGGACGGGCGGACCGACCAGGTGCGCGGCCGCCTGGACGCGGTGCTGATCGCCTCCCGGGTCGCGCCGCTGACGACGCACATCGGGCTCGTCCCGACCGCGACCGTCACCCACACCGAGCCGTTCCACGTCTCGAAGGCGATCGCGACCCTCGACTACGTCAGCACCGGCCGGGCCGGCTGGCGGGCGCAGCTGTCGCATCCCGGTGAGAACTCCCATTTCGGCCGCCGCGACATCTCCCGTCTCCGGTTCGAGGACTACGCGACACCCGAGGGCCAGGCGCTGGTCGCCGAGTACTTCGAGGAGGCCGGCGACTTCGTCGAGGTGGTCCGCCGGCTGTGGGACAGCTGGGAGGACGGCGCGGAGATCCGCGACACCGCCACCGGGCGGTTCGTCGACCGCGAGAAACTGCACTACATCGATTTCAAGGGCCGGTGGTTCAGCGTCCGCGGCCCGTCGATCGTGCCGCGGCCGCCGCAGGGGCAGCCGCTGGTCACCGCGCTCGCGCACAACACGCTGCCCTACCGGTTCGGCGCCCGCTCGGCCGACGTCGTCTATGTGACCCCGCGGGACGCCGACGACGCGCGCGCGACCGTCGAGGAGATCCGGGCCGAGCAGCACGCCGCCGGCCGGGCGGAGAACGTGCACGTCTTCGGTGATCTCGTCGTCTTCCTCGACACCGCCGCGACGGCGGCGAACGACCGCCGCAAGCGCCTGGACGAGCTGGCCGGCGGCGAGTACAGCAGCGACGCGCTGGTGTTCACCGGCACCCCTGCCGAACTCGCCGACCTGCTGCGGGACTGGCAGCGCGCGGGCCTGTCCGGCTTCCGGCTGCGGCCCGGGACGATCCCGCACGACCTGGAGGCGATCACCCGCGCGCTGGTCCCGGAGCTCCAGCGGCGCGGCGTGTTCCGCACCGCCTACGAGGCGGACACGCTACGTGCCCTGCTCGGGCTGCCCAGACCCGCCAACCGCTACGCCGCCGCCTGACGACCCGCCGGCCGGCCCGCCGACCCGCCGACCCGCCGGCCGAGCCGGCATCGAACGCCTGGAGCGTCACGTTATGAGCAAGCCCCGCAAGCAGATCATCCTCGGTGCCTACCTCGGCGGCGTGAACCATCACACGGTGTGGTCCGACCCGGCCGCCGGCAGCCAGATCGCGTTCTCCTCGTTCCAGCACCTGGCCCGGACCGCCGAGCGCGGCAGGTTCGACTTCTTCTTCCTCGCCGAAGGCCTGATCCTGCGCGAACGGCTCGGCCTAATCTTCGACCAGGACATCGTCGGCCGGCCGGACACCCTGCCGGTGCTCGCCGCGCTGGCCGCGGTGACCGAACACCTCGGCCTCGTCGGCACCATCAACGCCACCTTCAACGAGCCGTATGAACTGGCCCGGCAGCTCGCCTCGCTGGACCACCTCTCCGGCGGACGGGCCGGCTGGAACGTGGTGACCTCCTTCGACGCCTTCACCGGGCAGAACTTCCGCCGCGGCGGCTTCCTGGACCGCGACGACCGCTACATCCGCGCGGGCGAGTTCCTCGCCACCGCCCGGAAGCTCTGGGACTCCTGGCCCGCCGACGCCGTGGTGGCCGACAGGAGCAGCGGACGGTTCGTCCGCGACGACAGCGTGGGCGCGTTCAGCCAGCACGGCGAGCAGTTCGACATCTCCGGGCACTTCAACGTCCCGCGCAGCCCCCAGGGCCGCCCGGTCATCCTGCAGGCCGGGGTGTCCCCGCAGGGCCGGGACTTCGCCGCCGGCAGCGCGGACGCGATCTTCTCCCCCTACCGCCACCTGCCCGAGGCGCGCGAGTTCTACCAGGACATCCAGGCCCGGGCGCTGCGCCAGGGCCGCCCGGCCGGCTCGGTCAGGCTGCTGCCCTCGGCGTCGTTCGTGCTCGGCGACACGCAGGCCGACGCCGTCGAACGGCACCGGGAGATCACCCGGACGCAGGTCAGCGGCCGGACGGCGCAGATCCTGCTCGAGACCGTCTGGAACCGTGACCTCTCCGGCTACGACCCCGACGGCCCGCTGCCGGACGTCGGCCCCGACCCGGACGCCCCCCTGGTGATCCAGGGCCGGGCCCGCCTGGCCCAGGACCCGTACGAGACCGTGGCCGGCTGGCGGGCACTGGCCGAGGCGAACAGCTACTCACTGCGTGAGCTGGCCATCCACCTCTTCAGCCGCACCGAGTTCATCGGCACGCCGACGCAGGTGGCCGACCGCATCGACTCCTTCGTCCAGAACGACGGCTCGGACGGCTTCATCCTCGGCTCCCACCTGACCCCCACCGGCCTGGACGAGTTCGTCGACAAGGTGGTGCCACTCCTGCAGGAACGCGGCTCCCTACGTACCGAATACACCGGCACAACCCTGCGCGACAACCTCGGCCTCCCCACCCCCAGCACCTCTGCCTCTGCCTCTGCCTCTGCCGCGGCCTGAGACACCCGAGACGCGGCAGAGCGGCACCGGGCAGAATGATGACCGCTCCGGCCGGCACCACGGCTACGGGTTTCGAGTGGTTCTGGCTCGGTAGCCGGCTTTGGCGACGCTCCATATGACGTCGATATCGCCGTCATGGCAGCTGACTCCGATAAGGTAGTCATCCATCACGACGGCGATATCGGATCAGGCGGTGGTGATGACGCGTGCGAGCTTGCGGCCGACCTTGAGGTAGAGGTCGCCGAGCTGGCCATCGAACTTGTCCTTGACCAGGGTGGCCAGCGGTTCGCGAGTTTCGTCGGCGCTCAGCGTCACCTGCTCCTGGCCCCCCTCCGACTCGACCACGAGGCGCAGACCGTTCTGCTGGGCGACGCGGCGGACATCGCCGTTGCTCCTGGCGAAGCCCAGGGCCTTGATGACCTCGGTCACGGGCTGGCTGAGGTCGGCGATCGTGGGCAGGTCTTCGACCTCACCGAAGGTGCGCCTGGAGAAGCGGGCGGCAAACTCCTCGCGAGCCTTCATCGCCGCGTCGACGCCGTGGATGGCGGCGGTGACCTCCCCGGCGAGGATCTTCTTCAGGTCCATCGGGTGCAGCGTCCCGGCCTCCACCCGCTCGCTGGTGATGGCGAGTTCGGGGTCCAGCCATTCCGACAGCGCCTGGAAGTAGGGCTCTACGAGCCGGTCGGGTACCGACATGATCTTACCGAAGATCTCGCCAGCTGGGGCGGTCAGCGGCACGTAGTTGCCTTTGGACTTGCTCATCTTGGCCCCGGTGCCGTCCGTGCCTTCGATGAGCGAGGTGGCGACCACGAGTTCGGGCGTCTGACCGCAGATGTCCATGACCTTGCGGCACATCTGCATGTTGAGGAACTGGTCGATGCCGCCGACCTCGAGGTCGCAGCTGGTCTCCACGGAGTCCAGCGCCATCACGACCGAGTACATCAGCTCGGCCAGCGACAGGCCCTGTCCCAGCTCGAGGCGCTTGCGGAAGTCCTCACGCTGTAGCGGCATCGACACCGGGATCTGCGAGATGATCTCGATGATCTCCGGCAGGGTGATCTGTCGCAGCCAGTCGCCGTTGTGGCGGAACTGGGCGCGGTCGAAGTCGAAGAACGGAGTGACCTGCTGGCGGTAGGTGGCGAGGTTGCGGACGATGTCCTCGTCGGTCAGGGCGGGGCGATCGTCAGAGCGGCCTGACGGGTCGCCGATCTTGGCGGTCATGTCCCCGACGATGAACACGACCTGGTGGCCCATGCGCTGGAAGCGGCTGAGGATGAGCATGGGCACCGAGTGCCCGAGGTGCACCTCGGCTCCGGTCGGGTCGATGCCGAACTTGGCGACGAACCGACGGCCCTTCCTGTCGGCGGCGATGATCCGCTCAGCCAGCGCGTCGGCGGAAGGCTGAAGCTCCTGCGAGCGGGCGGCGATCAGGGCGGCCTGCTCGGCCGGGGCCAGGTCCGACAGATCCAGGCCGCGGCGCCGCGTGGTCTCGGTCAGCAGCTCGCGCACGGTGGCGTCGGCCGCAAGGTCCGCGCCGTTCAGCAGGGCGGTGGCGCGGTCAACGGACTGGCTCAGTCGGGTCATCAACGCTCTCCTGGAAACTGGATGTCCACACATGCTATTGGGCCGTCGCGAGCCGATTCCTCTTGGTCAACGTGGCCACAGGCCGATCAGGTCGATATCACCGTCGTGGCAGTTGACTCCGATAAGGTAGTCGTCTATCGTGACGGCGATATCGGAGTCAGGCGGGGTCATGGCGTACACGGGGAAGGTCACGAGCGCCGAGTCACTGGGGCGCATCCTGCAGCAGGCCAGGCTGCTCGCCGGGCTGAGCCAGCGTGAGCTCGCCCGTCGGCTGGGCACCACGCAGAAGTACATCTGGGAGCTTGAGGCCGGCAAGCCATCCATCGTGATGGACCGCCTCTTCGCCGCCATGCGCGAGACCGGCAT
>NZ_CEVIVD010000031.1:0-1102 GCF_982290655.1 Protofrankia sp. CiP1_Cm_nod3 | reverse complement strand
GTGGACGAACCGTGGGCGGTGTGGATCGCCTGGCAACTGCGGGAGGCCGGCTACCGGCCCCGGCTGCAGGCCTGGCACTCGGTCCCCGGCAGCAGCTTTGTCGGCTGGATCAACGCGGAGCTCACCGCCGCCACCTGCGTACTCGCGATTCTCTCCCCGGCCTACGAAGGCTCGAGATGGTGCGGCGTCGAGCTGACCGCCGCCCTCGCCGACGCGGTCAGGGGAGACCGGAAGCTGATCCCTGTCCGGGCCGCCGCCTGCGAGATGCCGTCACTGATGCGGCCGTTCGGCCGAATCAGCCTGGTGGACCGCTCCGCCACCAAGGCCCGGCATGCGCTGCTGACCGGGCTGGGCGCGGCCATCAACGGTGAAAAGCTGCCCACGGCCCCACCAACTCTATCCCGGTACGGCCGCTGGCGGCGGGTCGCCCCCAGCGTATCCGGGGCCGGACGACGAGCAGCTGACCGACCGTCTGCTGGACCTCGTCACCCAGGCCTGCCGGTCACGCTACCCGGACGCCCTCGTCGAGCAGATCACCCGCGGCGGGGGCATGCCGTATGTGAGCATGGACGGCCAGCGCGACGGGGAGCGGCGACGCTGGCCGGTCGCGGTCAGCGTCGAAACGCCGGGCTTGGACGTAGTGACCACTTTCCGCGAAAAGATCATTGAACCGGTCTACCGGCCCATGGACCCGTGGGTGGGCTCCGAACTGGTTCATCTCGGAAAGCCGGCGGCGGAGGAGATCCGCCGCCCTCCATCCCCTTCCGGATGGTGAATGGGCCACCGTCCTGCCGGATGGGAAGTACAAGACCTCCGGTGGGGACGTCCGTCCACTGCTGTGGTGGGCGGTCAAGCTCCGGAGGTTCGAGCTCGGCGAGCTCGCCGAGCTGGATCCCGCGTACCAGCCACTCGACCCGGACGCGCCCATACCGGGGCTGGGTCGAGTCCCCCGCGGGACGCCGCCGGCGGCACAGCCGCGAACGCCGCCCCAGCCATGGTGGCGACGGAGAACAGGCAAGCGACAGCGTCGATCTTCTTCTTGATTACGACGTCATTACGGTGCTGGCGGGGCGTGCCGGAGAACTCTCCGTGAGGGGCGGGC
>NZ_CEVIVD010000030.1:4564-44827 GCF_982290655.1 Protofrankia sp. CiP1_Cm_nod3 | reverse complement strand
CCGTAGGATCGTCGAGGTGGGAGACGTGGAGCCGGCAGAGCTGACGACGGGCCCGGTGCTGGATGCCGGGTGCCCGTTCGCCCGGTATCCAGCACCTCGTACCGTTGAGAGATCCGCTTGGGACGCGTCCGGGCTCTTCTCCTCCTGGGCACTGTCGGGGCACGGTCGGGGGCTGCCGCGATGTCCGTTGCCCCGGTGACCGGCTCCGCCATGGGGGCGCCGCCCGCCCCGGCGGTCCCGCCCCGTCCACGTGGAAGGCTGTCGGCATGACATCCGGAAGGTCGTCGGTATGACGTCAACGACGCGTCTGGTCTATCTGGGGCCGCCCGGCACGTTCTCCGAAGCGGCGCTGATGACCCTGCCGATCGCCGACGGGGCCCGGCTCGACCCGCTGCCGAACGTGGCGGCGGCACTGGACGCGGTCCGCCAGGGGGACGCCGACGGTGCGCTCGTCCCGTTCGAGAACTCGGTTGAGGGCTCGGTGTCGACGACCCTGGACGAACTGGCCGCCGGTGATCTGCTCCAGGTCACCGCCGAGGTCGTGCTCCTGATCCGGTTCGCTCTGCTGGCCCGGCCCGGGACCGTGCTCGACGCGGTGCGCACGGTTTCCAGCCATCCGCACGCCCAGCCGCAGTGCCGCCGGTGGCTGGCCAAGAACCTGCCCGACGCGCGGTGGGAGCCGTCGTTCAGCAACTCCGAGGCGGCCCGCCGGGTCCAGGCCGGGGAGGTCGACGCCGCGCTCGCCGGCGCCTTCGCCGCCCCCCGCTACGGCCTGTCGGTGCTGGCCGACGACGTCCAGGACGTCGACGGTGCGCAGACCCGGTTCGTGCTGGTCACCCGCCCGGCCCCGCCGCCGCCGCCCACCGGGGCCGACCGCACCACGGTGGTGCTGTTCGAGCGGGACGATCATCCCGGCGCGCTGCTGGAGATCCTGACCGAGTTCGCCGTCCGGGGGGTCAACCTGACCCGGCTGGAGTCCCGGCCGACCGGCGCGGGGCTGGGCCGGTACTCCTTCTCGATCGACTGCGAGGGGCATGTGGCCGAGGCGCGGGTCGGGGAGGCGCTGTCGGCGCTGCACCGCCTCTGCGCCGAGGTGCGTTTCCTGGGCAGCTATCCGCGGGCGGACGGACGGGCCGGGGCGGTGCGGCCGAGCACGTCCGACGATGCCTTCCACGAGGCCGCGGTCTGGCTGTCCGGCCTGCGCGGGGACACCCGCGGCCGAGGCCGCTGACGGATCCGCGGCCTGCCAGCAGTGACGGCCTGCCGGGTGCGCGCACTGCCCTGACCGGGAGGACGGGGGCCCTGACCGGGAGGACGGGGGCCGGTATGGCCGTGGTGGCGGCCGTCGGCTCCTTCACCCGCGTGATTCGACAGTATTCGGTCATGCATTTCTGACCGCTCTGGGACGGATATACACTTTTTGACCAGCTCTCTGGGGGTTTGCGGATCCGAGGCGGACGCGATGCCCCCGGATCGTCGTGGTGGGTCGTCCGAGGCTGGAAGGGGCGATCGAAGCCGCGGATGATTACTGTGCGTCACGTCCGGTTGGTCCAGATAGTGATCGCTTGTGTCGTGGTCCGCACGTGTTCTCTCCCGCTTCTCTGTCAGGTCGCGACACTTCGGCATTTTTTTGTGTTACCTTGAGTTACATTCTCGCTACCAAGAGGGTTCGCCCGGGTGGGCGGACGAGTTGCCTCGCCGACAGGGAGGCCAGGGAGTGCGGTAGTCATGATCGATACTGGCGAGCTGTCCCTGCCAGTGCCCCGGGAGCCCGGACCAGCGGGACCGGTGGAGCCGGTCCAGCGGGAATCCCCGTCGCGCCGGGGGCCGCGCGAACAGCCGTGTGAAGAGCCGCCGTGGGAGGAACGGCGGAAGGGGCCCGGTCACACCGCTTCCGGCCCGTCGGCCGGCTCGGCCGGCATCTGGCCGGCGCTGCCGGGTGCGCAACGGCCCGTTCCGTCCACCGCGCCGGTCATGCCGGTCGCGATCCCGGCGGCCCGTACCCCTCCGGATGATCGCTTGGATGTCCGCGCGGCACCGGCGCCGCCAGGCCACGCGCTCCCGCCAGGCCACGCGCTCCCGCCAGGGCCTGTGATCCGGCCGGGGCGGGTGGCTGCCGGGTTTCCCGCGGGCTCCCCCTCGGACGGGCAGCCCCCGCCGTCAGAGCCGACGGTGGACGCGGGCCCGCCGATGTCCGACCGCAGGCAGTTCCACCTGTATGCCGGTGCCGCCATGGTGGGCGCGCTCCTCCCCGACACGCAGCTTGCGGATCTTCTCGACGCGCACGGCACGACCGCGCAGGCCGCGATCGCCCATGCCGAGGGATGGCTGGCCGGCCTGCTCGCCACCCACGAGCACACCCCGCCCGCCCAGATGGTCACCGAGACGGTCCGGCTGCGGCACTACCTGGACCAGCTCGCCCAGCGCCAGCTGACCGGCTCCGATGCCCGCCGGCTGCGCGTCACCGCTGGCCGGGCCACTGTCCTGCATGCTGACGCCGCTTTCAAGCTTGGCCAGCCCGAGGTGGCCGGGGCCCTGGCCGCCGCCGGTTTCGCGGCCGGGGAGTGGGCCGGGGACGGCCCGTTGCGGGGGTCCGCGCGTGAGATCGGGGCGGTCGCCGAGTTCTACGGCGGCCGTCCGGACGCGGCCCTGCGGCTCGCCCAGGACGGGCTGCGGTATGTCAGCGCGGGCCCGGTGCGGGCTCGGCTGGTCTGTCAGGAAGCCCGCGCGCTGGCCGCGCTCGGTGACGTCCGGGGCGCTGCGCGCGCGCTCGACCTGGCCTATGACCTCGCCGACATGATTCCCGTGGAACATTGGGGATCTCCGGGGCCGGGCTTCGACACCTTTCACCCGGTCGAGGTCGCCTACAACGCGACCACGGCGCTGTGCCTGCTCGGGCGGTCCCGCGCCGCCGAGGAACACGCGCAGCTCGCCATCCCACGGCTGGACGCGATGAACGCGCCGGGGTTCCGGTCGGTGATCCGTCTTGATCTGGCGTTGGCGCTGGCCCGCCAGGGCCGCCTTGAGCTCGACCGGGTGTGCGCGCTGGCCACCGAGGCGATTTCGATCTCCTGGGGGCGCACGGTGGCGTCGGCGTCGAACCGGGCCGACCAGCTGCTCGCGATGACCCGGGCGCACGGGGATGTCCGGGAGGTCCGGGAGCTCGCCGCGTACGTCCGGGGATGGCAGCGGGAGGGCCGACGTCAGCCGGCCGGCCCGGACGAGGCTGCCGCCGGAGCGGGCGCCGCCGGGTCGCGGGCTGCCGTCAAGCAGGCCGCCGGAGTGACGGCTGCCAGGACAACGGCCCCCGCGGGAAGCGAGCGGTGAGTCATGGCCGGCGCTGACCCCGTACAACCTCCGTAGCATCATGATAACGGACGGTGCATATCACGTGAATCACTTGAACGGCGCACGAAGGCCGGTGAGTGGCCCGGCCGCCGGTGACGGGCGTTTCACCGTCGCCCGGGCCTGGGAAGTTCTTCGGGAGATCTGCGCGGAGGCCGGCCTGGACGGCCAGGACGCGGAAATCATCAAAGTCGCAGCGAACGCGGTTTTCCGGCTGCCCCGGGCCGGGGTGGTCGTCCGGATATCCGGGTCGCGGGCGATGGCGCACCGGGCGGACAAGGTCGTCCAGGTCGCTCGCTGGCTGGCCTGCCACGGTGTCCCGGCCGTGCGCCTGGCGCCGGGCCTGCCGGCGCCGCTGTGGATTGCTGGCACCGTGGCCACCCTGTGGGTCGATGCCGGCCGCGGGGAGCCGCTGGAGCCGCTGGAGCCGGGAGGGCCGCTGGAGCCGGCAGCCGGGGCTCCCCTGCCCGCCGTCGGCGGGGAGGCCCAGCCGCCTGCCGGGGCTCGTGGGCCGGCGGCCGGGCACGGGCCCGCGGCCAGGCGTGCGGCTCAGGGCCGGGCCGCGCCGCCGCGTGGCACGGCGATGCTCCCAGTGACCGGGCGGGCCGCGACCGGACGGGCCGCCACCGGGCGTGCGCTGCCGGAGCGTGCGGTGCCGGAGCATGCGGCGAGGAGGGGCCCAGCGGCGGGACGGGCGGCCACGGCCGGCGGCCCGCCGACAGCGGGCGATCTTGCTGTTGCGTTACGTCAGCTGCACACCCTGCCGCTGCCGGACGTTCCCCTGCCCAGTTTCGACCCGCTCGCCGACGTCCGGTCACGTCTCGCCGATGCCGAGGGGCTGCCCGCCGCCGACCTCGCGTTCCTGCGACGACTGGCCGCCCGCTGCGAGGCCGCTCTTGAAAGCGTGGTGTACGCCCTGCCGGCCGGGATCGTCCACGGCGACGCCCATCTGGGAAATCTCGTCAGAGCTCGTGACGGCAAGGTGCTGATATGTGATTTCGACGCCACCTGCCACGGGCCGCCCGAATGGGATCTGATCCCGCTGGCCGTCGGGCGGCTGCGGTTCGGCTACCCGCCGGAGCAGTATGCGGCGCTCGCCGCCGCGTACGGTTTCGACGTCATGCGCTGGCCGGGTTTCGAGGTGTTACGGGCGGTGCGGGAGCTGAAGCTGACGACGAGCGTGGTACCGGTCCTCGCGAGCAGCCCGAGAGTGGCCGCGCAGTTCGCCGTCCGTCTCGCCAGCCTGCGTTACCAGGACGAGACCGTCCGTTGGATGCCCTATTCCTGAGAGCATGACCAGCCCTGAGAAAACGTCAGGATCCTGACTGCCGTCATGGTTCTGGCGAAATATCAGGACACTGGGACCGGTCTGGGAATGCCGTTCTCGCAGGGAACGTCGCCCTGCTGCGAAGACGTCGTCTTCGCAGCGGCATTCGTCCGCTGTCGGCCGCGGCTCCCTCGGGACCGCATCCTCCGGGTTTGCCTCCGGTGCGGGTACGTCGACGAATCCACCGTTCGATGTCGCCATGTTATCGGACGGCTGTTGGTGGGTGTTCCTGGGAAGTGTCGTGATTGTGCCCACCATCCGGCGGCCGGCCCGGGCACAACGCCCTGGTCGGCGGAGCAACGGACGGCTCTGGCCGTCCGTGCGTCCGGCCGTCCGGATTCGTCGCCGCCCGCCGGTTGCCGTCCTGACGGGCCGCCCGCCAGCGCGGGTTGCGGGGCCAGGAGGGCTCTGCGGAGCCAGGCGGCGCCGAGTGGCGCCGGGTGGCGATGTCAGCGGCGGCAAGGGGCGCGTCGCCTCGGCCCCCACGGCCCGAGAGAGCACCGTCGCGCCGGATGGGTGCCCGCCGTTCGCGGGGTGCCCGTGGGGCCTGCCCGGACCGGTTCGTCGACCGCCTCGCCCGGCCCGTGCGCCGTTCCCGCCGCGGCCGTCACATCGTCGTCCGAGGAGGGTCCGTCCGTGGGGGCCTTGCGCGGGGCCCGTCCGTTGCTCGAGGGGGGCCTTCGCCCGCGGAGATCACGGGATCATGCTGCCCACTGGCGCGGGACGGTGTCCGCGTCATCCGTGGGGTAGTGGTCCGCGATGGGTCGAAATATCCGTGGCCGGCTGCTGCCCGGGCGGTCGCCGGCTGGGCCGGACGGACCCGTCCGGCTGCGTGTGACCGATTGCCGGCGGGGCGGATCAGTGCTGTGGGCGCGCTGCTCCGCCACCGGCTTCCGTATCTGTTGATCCGTCTTCCTGGGCATTTTTTGGTAATGCTTCCGGGACTGGGAAGGAAGGAAATTCGAGAAGCTTTCAGCAGACCATGAAGTATCCGCCGTGACCTGCTTGCGGAAAGTTCGCCAAATGATGGCCGGACACCTGGGTCGGATGGATTCTTATGGTACGGTCGGCACTTGGCGCGCACTGTGGGAGTGACCGGTACCGGTGCCGCGTGGCTGCCTGGCGTGACAGATTCCCGGCCCGCGGTGGCCGCGCGCGGCCGGGTCGCCGCCCGATATTTGCCCGACTTTTGGCGGAGGGCCTCCCGCTTGCGGTGGCGGACGGCCAGGGTCTTTTCCCTGGCTATTTTTCTTCTTTTGATGGTATGCCGCCATTTCGCCCTCGGGAAACCGGCGGAATTACAACCTGCGAAGTTGGCTGTTGGGGTTGACCGGGTGAGTACCCGGTGGGGTAGTGTCACTTCTCGTTCGGTCGGTATACGACGAGAGGAAAAACGTAATGGCACAGCAGCAGCAGCAGGAGCAGATCGAGCAGGAGCTTCGCCAGAACTGGCAGCAGATCCGCTACCGCCTGCTCGACGAATTCGGCCAGGTCGGCACCGCGGACCTGGACGCCGCCCGCGACGTCAACGACCTCGTGCAGCGGATCGCGGACAAGACCCACCACAGCGAGCGCTACGTGGAGACCCGTCTCCAGGAGCTCGTCGGTGCGGGTGCCGGGCAGCGCGGCCAGCAGCAGGGCGGCTTCGGCCAGCAGCAGGGCCAGCAGCAGCAGCAGGGCCAGCGCTTCGGCCGGTAGGAACCGCGTAACACGGTGGTATCCCGGCGGTCGGACACCGCTGTGTGCCGCGGAGCTCCGTGACATGGCTGAGATACGTGTCGCGGAGTTTTCCATGGCACGGGGCGTACGGTGACCGTGTCGTGCTGGTGTCCGGTCGCTGAAAGCAGCTGCTCGGGATCTCCCGGTGGTAGTTGTTCCAACCAGTCAGGTGGTCTCGTCGCCAGGTAACAGGAGGCCACCTGACTGGCTGGACGAAAGCCCGCGTGACCGTGGTTCTTCACGCGTTCGAGGAATCCTGGTCCGCGAGGAATCGGGGGCCGGCGCGGCCCCCGTGCGCGGAGCGGGCGATCAGGGGGTAAGGCTCACCAGGAGCGTCCGGTACTCGAGTAGGGCATCGATCAGCCCCAGAACGACGGCGTTTCGAGGCATCTGACCGAGCTCGGTCAGCATCGAATCCGTCTGTTCCAGGGTCGGCTGAGCGTCGACCGCGGCGACAAGGGTGACCAGTCTGCTCATGAGTAGACCTCCAACGACTCTTGGTCGTGAAGCGATTTCCACTCAGTCAGCGCGCTGTGCGGCGGGATCGCATCACGTGATGCACCTGCCAGAACGGCGTTGCGTGGCGGGTTCACCAACATTTCCGACTCCATGCCCCCTGTGAAGGGCCCCTGCGGAGGAGCCCGGCCCCTTTGTCGGGCAGCGATACGTCCGATCTTACTGTAAGAAACGTAGAACCTCGGTGTTCCCGGCGGGTTGAGCTTCCGTTACGGCGAAGTAACAAAGTCTGCTCTTCCGCCGGCCGTCCCGGTAGGCCGCACGCTGTCACGCTAATGCCGTCACGGCAATGCTGTCACGCTAATGCGTTGAATAGCCGGTCGGGTGACCGGTATGTACCCCGGGCGTGTCGATATCCCGGCGCTGCGTATCCGGCACGGCCGCGCATGGTGATGGCGGGGCCGGACACGCCTGCCGGTTGTCGCCTGCCGGTTGCCATCCGCGGTTGTCGCCGTGGCGGGACGCGCACCGGGCCGGCGCGACCGTCCGGAGCCCGTCCGGAGCCGGGCCGGGGACCGGTTGGAGACCGGGCTGGGGAAGGCCGTCGGAGGCCGGAACCCGGTCCGCTCGCGTGCTTCACCCGGTAGCCTCGGACGGGTGGTCAGTACGGGTTTGTTCCCGGGCGGCAAGTGGCGATCACGGCATGGCTGCTGAACCGGTCGGCGACCCCGGCCAGGGCCCGGCTGTCCCGGACGCGCTGGTGGCGCCCACGGTGGGCGAACCGGTTGACGGTGACCTCAGCCGTGAGCTCGAGGATCTGGCGCATCGCGCGTGGCCGCCCCTGCGCGAGCGGCGGCTGGGTGGCTGGGTGCTGCGGGAGTCGGCCGGCTCCTCCCGGCGCGGTAACTCCGTGTGGGCCCGCGGCGACGTCGGTGACGTCGCCGACGCCCTGAACGCGGTCGGTGATTTTTACGCTACCGCCGGTCTGCCACCGACGCTCCAGATCACACCGGTGTCCCTGCCCTCGGACATCCACGAGGCGCTGGACGCGGCCGGTTTCGACGACACCGGGCCGACCGACGTCTGCGTCGCCGGCCTCGAGGAGATCCGCGAACGGCTGGCCGCCGGGCCCGCCGGGTACGTCCCCCTCGGCGCCGTCGGCTCCCCGTCCACCAGCGCTGACGGGTCCACCAGCGCTGACGGCCACCGGATGATCCTGCTCGACACTGTCGGTGATGTCTGGCTGGACGTCGCCGGCCAGGTGCTGGCGACCTTCGCCGGCCAGCGGGCCGGCACGCTGGGGGTGCTGGCGAACCTCACCGTGCCCGCGGCGTACGTCCTGTGCGTGCTGGACGGCGTGCCGGTGGCCGTGGGCCGCGGCACCGTGGACGGCGACTGGCTGGGGATCTACAGCATGGCGACCGTGCCGGCCGCGCGCGGCCGGGGAGCCGCCCGCGCGGTGCTCGCCGGGCTGGCGGACTGGGCGGCCGAGACGGGCGCGTCCCGTGCCTACCTGCAGGTCGAACAGACGAGTACGGCGGCCCGCCGGCTGTACGCCGCCCTCGGGTTCCGCCCCGTCTACCGCTACTCCTACCGCCGGCTGCACACCACCGCCACCGGCGCCCCCAGGTGAACGACCGGCGTCATCGGCCGTGCGGCATCGTCGGCACGGTCGTCCGGCCGCCGTGCGCGAGGGGCCGGCGGCCCCCCTGTCCCGCGGCCGGCCGTCCGGGGCACCGCCCGCGTCGACCGGTATCCAGCGGACACGGCCTAGCGTAGGGGGCATGACGTCCATGCAGGCCAGCCGTGGTCTTCTGGAGCCGCTGGGCCGTACCCGCGTGATGGGTGTGGTCAATGTGACGCCGGACTCGTTCTCCGACGGGGGTGCCTATCCGACCGCGGTCGACGCGGTCCGGGCCGGTCTGGCGATGGCCGCCGAGGGCGCCGACATCGTCGATGTCGGGGGCGAGTCGACCCGGCCCGGCGCGGGGCGGGTCGATCCGGCCGAGGAGCTGCGCCGGGTGCTGCCGGTGGTGACGGAGCTGGCCGCGGCGGGTGTCGCGGTGAGCGTCGACACGACCCGTCCGGCCGTCGCCGAGGCCGCGCTGGCCGCGGGCGCCGCGGTCATCAACGACGTGTCGGGTGCCGCCGACCGTGACCTGCTGGCGGTGGCCGCCGAGCGGGCGGTGCCCTACGTTCTGATGCACACCAGAGGTGTGAGCGCGGACATGGCCTCCCGCGCGGTCTACGGTGATGTCGTGTCCGAGGTCGTCGCCGAGCTGCGCGAGCGCCTCGACGTCGTGTTCGCCGCCGGGATCGCGCCCGAACGGGTGATCGTCGACCCGGGGATCGGTTTCGCGAAGGAGAGCGGGCACACCTGGGCGTTGTTGGCCCGCCTCGACGCCGTTGCCGCGCTGGGGCATCCGCTGCTGGTCGGCACGTCGCGCAAGTCCTTCCTGGGCAGCCTGCTCGCGGACGCCGACGGGCGTCCCCGCCCGGCCGGGGAGCGCGACGGCGCGACCCAGGCGACGACCGCCCTGCTGGCGGCCGACGGGGTGTGGGCGGTCCGGGTGCACGCGGTGCGGGCCGCGGCCGACGCGGTGCGGGTCGTCCAGGCATGGCGGCAGGCCCGCGAACGGCAGGCCCGGCCGGCTGATGGCGGGCCCGCGCCGGCGGAGCAGGCGCCCGCCAGGCCGGATTCCGCCGCGCCGGATCCTGGGACGCCGGATCCTGGAGCGCCGGATTCCGGGGCACTGGATCCTGGCGTCACGGATCCTGGCGCGCCGGCCCGTGGCGCGTTCCGGCTCCCGCCCACGGGTGCGGTATGACCGGCGCGTCACCGGACGCCGACGCGCCGGCGTCCGTGTCCGGCGCCGTGGTGCCCGGCACTTCTCCGTCACCCGGCGTGTCATCCGGCACGTCTTCCAGTGCGTCTCCCACGACGTCCTTCGTCACGACCGCCGCGACCCCCGCCAGGGCGCCTGTCGCGTCCAGCCGGATTGCCGTGACCGGGCTGCGAGTCCGGGGCTATCACGGTGTGTTACCGGCGGAGCGCGAGCTCGGCCAGGAGTTCGTGGTGGACGCCGCGGTGTGGCTGGACACCTGGCCGGCCGCCGCCAGCGACGACGTCACCGCCACCGTCGACTACGGGACGCTCGCCCAGACACTGGCCGGGATCGTCGCCGGGGAGCCCGTCAACCTGATCGAGACGCTCGCCCACCGGCTGGCCGACGCGTGCCTGGCCGACGACCGGGTCCTGCGGGCGGAGGTGACCGTGCACAAGCCGGCCGCGCCGGTCCCGCTGCCGTTCACCGACGTCGCGGTCACCGTCACCCGGGGCCGGTGGGCGTGAGCGGGGCCACGGGCCCGCGGCGGCCGGCACCGGCAGGCCCGGCGCCGGCGGTGCTGGCGCTGGGCTCGAACCTCGGCGACCGCCTTGCCCAGCTGCGTGCCGCCACCCGCCTGCTGGAGCCCGTGGCGGTCTCGCCGGTGTACGAGACCGCGCCCGTCGGCGGGCCCGCGCAGGACGACTACCTCAACGCAGTGCTGCTGGTCCCGGCGGCACCGCCGCGGGACCTGCTCGCCGCGGCCCGGTCGGCCGAGGATGCGGCCCACCGGGCACGGGCCGTCCGCTGGGGCCCCCGCACCCTGGACGTCGACGTGATCGCCTGCGGTGACCTGACCAGCGACGACCCGGACATCCTGATCCCGCATCCGCGCGCCCACCTGCGCGCGTTCGTCTGCGTGCCGTGGCTGGACGTCGACCCGGACGCGGCGCTGCCCGGGCACGGCCGGGTCGAGGAGCTGGTGGCCGCGCTGGACACCTCCGGGGTCCGCCGGACGCCGTGGAGCCTGGCCGGGTGAGGCCGACGCGGGCGCGGGAACTGGTGGCGGCGGCCGTGGTGGTCGGCGTGCTGGCGTACGTGTTGCTGGCCTTCACCTACCGGGATCTGCCACGGTTCCCGCGGACGGCACCGCTGTCGCTGCTGATCGTCGGGCTGGCGGAGGCGCAGACCGCCGCCATCACCCGGCGCCGGTTGCAGGGGCGTCCGGGCACGCGGCCGATCCTGCCGTTGACCGTCGCCCGGCTGGCGGCGCTGGCGAAGGCGAGCAGCCTGACCGGGGCCGCGCTCATGGGAGCCTGGGCGGCGCTGCTCGGTTACACGCTGCCACGCCTGGAGGAGTTCGGTACCGCTGACACCGACGCGGTCACCGCCGGTCTCGGGGTCGCGGCGGCGCTGGTGCTCCTTGTCAGTGCCCTCCTGCTCGAGCGGGTGTGCCGGGTCCCGAAGCCGTGACGTGCCGACTGTATGATCATGTGTAGTCATATCGGCGGTGGTGTCCGTCGCCGGCCGCCGGGAAGATCGGCGCGGGTGCGCCGTCGGGTACGTTCGTCCCGCCGGGAGGCGGGCCCGGCGGCACGCCTGTCTGGATCATGCTCTGGATGGGCGTTCGCGACTGGTGTCCGCCTTGCGTGGCCAGCGCTGCCAGGCGATCGAAAGCCCCGGTTGGCCGCGAAGAACCCAGCTGATCGAGGAGTATGCGGTCGTGGTTTCCGCGGTGCCCACAACCCGGAGTGTCCGCCCGGCGTCTGGACACGATGAGGATCCCGCGATCCGGCGTTTGTCAACTGGGCGCACGCAACGCCAGCGCAACGCCGTGGTACACCGATGGGGGGACACATGACGTGGGCGCGGATCGTGAGGAGGCCGGTCGATGGCGGACGATATGCGACGATCTGACGCATCGAACCCACGTCGAGCCATGATCGCGGACGGTGCGCCAGCGGCGGCGGACCGCCCCGACGCGGGGCCGGTCCCCACCGGCCGTAGTGACTACCCTCCGAGTTCCTACCAGAACCAGGATGCTGAGCGCTACTACAACGCCCGCCAGTATCAGGATTCTGGCTCATATCGAGATCCTGATTCTCGCCAGGGGCCTTTCTCCCCTCAGATCTCCCCTCAGATGCCCGCGGGCCCTCAGCCGGCGGCCGGGGGATATCCCCCGCCGGGGCCGGGAGCGTATCCGGATTCGCGGTCACCCGGCCCGTCCCAGCGGCCAGGCGTACCGCCGCGGGCCGGCTACGTCCGGGACGAACCGGACGCCGGCTACGGGGCCGCGGCGGGCTACCGTGCCGGGCCCGTTCCCGGTGGCTACCCGCCGGCGGGCGGATATCCGCTGCCGGGTGCTCCCCAGGCCGGCGCCCCCGACCCCTACGGGGAGCAGACCAGGCTCGCGCCGGGGGCCAGGCCGTTCGGGCCGCCACCGGTCGACCCCGCCCCACGCGCTGGGGATCCATACCGGGAGGCACCCCGTCCGCAGGCACCCCCCGGCGGTTCCGGCGGCTCCCAGCCGGGGGCGCCCGGCTCGCGGCCGGCAGGCCGTTACCAGCCCGGCGCGCCCTACCCGCCGGATGGTGCCGGGTATCCGGCGAATCAGCCCGGGCCCGGCGCCTACCAGCCGCCGGCGGCCGGTTTCGGGACGGGCTACGCCGCTGGCGGGGAGGCGTCCGCCATCCAGGACGCCGCGGCGGCGGTGGCCACGCCATCCGCACCGCAGCCATCCGCGGCACAGCCGGCCGCGGCGCAGCCGGCCCGGTACCCGCCGGATCCGCTGCCGCTCGACGAGCCGGCGCCCGGCGCCATGACGGTCTTCACGGATCTGCGGTCCAGGAAGGGCAGCGACCGTCCCGGACGCCCGGACGGTGTCCCCCCGCCCCGGACCAGGCAGGCCGGCGCCGACACGTCGGCATCGACCTCCCGCCGGCCCAGGCCGGACCGCGCCGACCGCGCCGACCGTCGAGCGGGCCCGTCGGCCGCCGAGCAGAGCACCACTGGCGAGCAGGCCGTTACGCTCCGAGCCGAGTCGGGCCGGCGCCGGGACGACCGGGACGACCGGGACGACCGGGACGACCGGGACGACCGGGACGACCGGGACGACCGGGACCGGAGCGACTCCCGGCCACCAGGCCGGTCCGCGAGCCGATCCGCGAGCCGGTCCGCGAGCCGGTCCGCGAGCCGATCCGCGGACGGGTCCACGGCGGACGCGGGAACGCGCCGCGGTCGTTCCCGCGATGCCGGCGGGCTCCCCTGGCTGCTGCGCCGACTGGTGTACGCGGTGGTGATCCTCGGTGTCGCCTTCGCCGTCGGGGGCGGGGCCGGGTTCGTGTGGCAGAAGATCGGCGCTCGTGGGGACGGTGCCGCCGCCGTCACGGCCCGGCCGTCCGGGGCGCCTGACGACCAGGCCGGCGCCACCGCGGGGCCCGGGGCGCCCGCGAGCCAGCCGCCGGCCACGGCGGCCGTCCCGCCGGACTGGGCCGCCGTCACCGACGCGCAGCAGAAGGCGACGTTCTCCCACCCGGCGGCCTGGCAGCAGCGCCGGGACAACACCGCGGTCTTCTTCGTCGAGCCGCCGGTGGGGAACGCGCGGTCCGGCGGCCCGCAGATGGTCGGTGTCGCCCGGGTCGCCGGGACGGACCAGGCGGCCGCGCTCACCGCCGTCCAGGGCTCGGAGTTCGCCATCCAGCCCGGCGTGACCAGGGAGACCACCCGGACGGTGGCGGATCCCGGCGGCGGGCAGGCCCAGGAGTGGGTTGGCTCGTACCTGCGCGAGGGGCAGCGGGTCACCTATGTGATGCGGGCGGTGCCGGCCGGGGAAGCGGTCTACGTCCTGATCGCCCGCTCGTCGTCGCAGTCGGCGGCGACCGCGGCCACGCTGCTCGAGAGCCTGCGCGCCTCCTTCCGCCCGGCATGACCCGGCTGCCCGGGACGGCCGTCCGGAACGCCCGAGCGCACCGGGCAGGCCGCGGAGCGCTCTCGAGTACGGTCACCGCTGGTAACGCTTTGGTTTTGTTGAACGCGGGGGCCGGAAACAAGCGGCTGTAACAGCAGCTGTTTTGTTCCTCATTGCGGTGAGCTGGTGCTTCCTGAACCGGGCAGCGTTACCCGATCGACGCTTCGGCTGCCGCCGCGCACACCGTCCCCGCATGACGGAGGGGCCTGTCGTGATACGAGAACCCACTGTCATTGTGTATCCGTTGTTAATTTCTGCTGTTGGGGAATTATTTCTCTGTTGTTTCCGCGGGCGACGACCGGTGGCCGTCGGGCCGGCCTACAGGTCGGGCCCGGCGGCGGACGAGTGCATCGGGGCGAGCAGCCGCCAGATCACCTCGGCGGTGTCGAAGTGTTTCGGGCCGGTGGCGGGTGGCCAGCCGTGGGCGAGGCCGGGGAGCAGGAACTCCACGATCCGGCTGCCGGACGAGCACACCGTCTCCTGCCTGATCGCCGTGTACCCGTCGCGGGCGGCTGTCGCGGCACCGGCCCCGGAAGCGTTCGTCCCAGTGCCGTCTTCAGCGCCCGCTGGTGGGGCGAGGGCCGCGACGGCCTGGCCGGCCGGCGCCTGCTGTGCGCCCCCGCCGGCGCCGGCCGGGCCGGCGGCCCTGTCCTGCGCGAGGCCGACCAGCTGGCCGCCTGCCGCGCTCCCGACGGCGATACCGTCGCCGCCGACCGTGAACGTGTCCCGCGGCAGCGACGGTTCGGGGCAGCCGGCGCTGGCCCGGAAGGGCGACAGGCTCTCCCGCGCCGACCGCAGCGGCGTCCCGAGCGTCTCGGACCAGGCCTCGCCGGCATACGGGACGCGCTCGTCGAGCTGGCCGTGGATGGCCACCACGGTCACCGGTTTCGCCGGCGCGCAGCCGGCCGTCTGCAGGCTGGCCGCGACCACCGCGATCCCGGCGATCTCGCCGGCATGCTCGCAGGCGTAACGGTAGGCGATCATGCCACCGTTGGAGAAACCGACGAGGAACACCCGTTGCCGGTCGATCGGGTAGTGCTGCTCCAGATGCGAGATGAGCGCCCGTAGCCATCCGACGTCGTCGACCTGCTCGGCCGCGGACCGTCCGCAGCAGGTGCCCGCGTTCCAGGAGGTGTTGAGCGCGTCGGGGTAGGCCACGGCGAACCCGGCGCTGCCCGTGAGCGCCTCGAAGCCCCACAGCGACTGGGGCTCCGTGCTGTCGTTGTCCAGGCTGTGCAACGCGATGACGAGCGGGAAGGGCCGGGCGGCCGTGACGGCCGGCAGCGTCAGGCGTAACGGCGTCGTGCGTCCCGACCGTTCGTAGGCGTCCGGCCCGGCTGTCGGGGTGGGCACGATGATCCTGAGGGTGGTCGGGGAGGGGGTCGGCAGGACGCGGTCGTAGAGGGCCGCGCACCCCCCGGCGCACAGGGCCAGCATGGAGATGAACACGACGCAGCAGGCCAGCGGGCTACGGCGCGGCAGGCCGCGGCGGCGGGGCGAGCCATGGCGGCGGCACTGGGACAACGGCGGGCGGGGCGGACGGGAGGGCGGCATCACACCCATTTTGTCCTGTTGGTGACAGAAGCCCGTCACCGGTGCCGGCGTTGACTCCCCCGGATGGCTCGAGTTCCGCGCGTGATGTCCGCTTCGCGGTCCCGGCCGACGAGCGGTATGACTCTCGCGGACGGCAGAGGCGCGGACGGTAATGAAGCGCTGGGACGGGCGGATGGCGCGGCGGACACGGCAGGAGCCGCGGGAGAAGGACGGCCCGTGACGGTCCCGGTCGCTCCGGTGATCCCGGTAGGGGATCCGGCGGGAGGCCCGCTGGCCCCGCCAGCGGGCGCGGTGGCCGCGGGAGTCCCCGGGCGGGCCGAGTCCCTGGGCGGCCGCGCCCCGATGGTGGGTGTGGGCCCGGACACCGTACGACCGAGATTCGTTCTGGATCCGGATGCCGAACGGCCCAGGCCAGCGCCGGAACCGGGCACCGAGCCGGTGTTCGGCGCCGTCCCCGTGACCTGCTCCCGCTCCGGATCCGGACCAGGCTGCCCCGTCCGCACGACGCCCAGGCGTGGGCGTCCCGCCGTGTCCAGGGGAACCTCCCAGTCCACTATGTCCGCCGTGTCCGCCGGGCCGGTGTCCGGCAGGGACTGCAGGACCACGGCGCGGTACTGCACGAACGCCTCTCGCGCGCGGCTTTCCAGGTCGTCGACCAGTCCGAGCTGTTCGCGGACGCGGCGTTCACCGGCCGGCCCGGCCGCGAGCAGGTCCGACAGGCAGCGGTCGACGGCGCGACGGGCCTGTAGCCAGACCAGGAGCAGCCGGGAGCGCTCCAGGTCTGATGGCGTGTCCACCGAGATGTCTCCCTACTTCCCGCGTGCTGCGTGACGTGCCCCGTAGTGACGTGCCCCGTAGTGATGTGCCTGTCGTGACGTGCTCCGTAGGTGGTCCTTGGCTGCCGTTGGTTGCGACTCGCTGTCGTACCAGAGTGCCTTACCCACTCCTGTCGCGCGCGTCAGTTCGTGGAACGGACACGTGTCCGTTGCGTCCGTTCTGGACTGATGTCGCTATTGCGGCGGCCTGTTGGTGTGGCGGCCGTCCCCGTATCGGAAGGTCATGGCTGGCGGGTGGGTTCGGCGTGGCCGCCGGGTTCGCCTGCGTCGTGTTGCGGAGGGAGCGGCTCGCGTGGGGTGCCCGGCCGCCTGCCGGTGCGGCCGGAGGCGACCAGGTCGCTCACGGCGACCAGCATCGGCTCCTCGGCCGCGGAGCGTGCCCGGTTGCCCTGCCATGTCGACCGGGCGCTGGCCAGTTCCTGTCCGCCGCGACGCAGGACCTCCTCCCAGCGCTGTTGCATGGGACGGATGAGCCCGCCGCCCACCCCCACGATCGTCACTCCGGTGACGGTCGCGAGAACAGCGTAGAGCATCGGTGTTGTCACGGATGTGGCAAGGCCGAGCTCGTCCAGGGCGGCCTTGCCAAAGCCGATCATGATGATGGCGGCGCTGATGCCCCCCGCCGTCCCGGCGTAGGGCAGGCCGCTGAGCGCGCTGCCGACATACCTGCGCGCGGTGGACGCCAGGGTGGCTCCGATCACGAGAACGACGCAGGCGAGCACGGTGTGTGCCAGCAGAACGGCAAGGTCGCTGATGAGGCTGCTGACCGGGTTGGCTCCGAACACGCCGAGTGCCAGCTGGAGAAATGCCAGCGCGGCGATGGCGAACGTGATCCGCATGAGGCCGGTGCGCAGGTCGGCTGCGGGGCGGCGGAGCGCACGGGGCAGCCCGCTGCGGTCGAGCAGGTTGTCGGTGCCGGCGCGGACCAGCAGACGGTTGACGGCGCTGACGATGCCACGGGCTGCCAGGCCGCCGGCGAGCACGATGAGCACGAAGGCGCCGATCTTCGGCACGCTCTGGATGACGGATGCCCACGCGTCCCGGACACCCTGGTCCCAGCCGGCAGCCTGCGGTACCAATAGTCCTCCTCCGTCCTAGGGGGCCAGAGGCGGCGTGATCGTGCTCGTCTCCCGCTGCCGTGGCCCGGCTCTCCGGGCCACGCTCAGGGCCGAGGGCGACGCGATCGCGTGTGTTTCCTGCCCGGGGCCGCGCGTTGGAGCGGCGGTCGAACGACGACGTCTGGAGCATGCCGTAGGTCCCCACAGGGGTGGCTGTTGACAGAACACCTCATACATAGCGATCGCACCATGTTGCCACACGATCGCCGAAAGTAGCTTTCGTGTAGTCCGTCCATGGATGCCCGGAGCAAAAGGGACGTCTGGGTGCCGGCGCGGCGGCGACACCCCGAGGCGGGGTGTTCCCCTCGAGGTGGAGCGCTCCGGGGCACAGCGCTCCGGGGTGACGGTAGCCCCGGCCCCCGGCCGCTGCCGACCGGCGGTCCTCTCCTGGCCGACGCGCCGCCTACTGGTTGGCGGTCTTCCGGACGATCTGCTTGGCGACCCGGTTCACGATGGCCTGGTCGGGCGCGTCGAACACCCGGCCGACCAGGAAGGAGCTCTGTACCTGGCCGGCGAAGACGAACATCACGTCGAACGTCATCGGCACCGCCGGCCCGTCGAGGGTCATCGACGCCTTCACCCTGGTCAGCGCGGTGACACCGGCCGGGGGTGTGCGCCTCGTCGTCGACAGGACCGTGAACGTGCTGCCCTCGGGCAGGTCGGCGGCCTCGGTGTACCCGCGTTTGAGCAGGTCGCCGACGCAGGAGGGGAAGGACGGATCGGCCGCTATCCGGACCGCCTCCGTTATCACCTCGGCCGGATAGACCGCCGCTACCGAGCCCATGAAGACCAGGTTGTCGTTCGTGGCGAAGTAGGGCCCCTTGGCCGAGTCCAGCGGCTCGACCCGCGGATCGGCCCCCGGCCTTCCGACGCACGACGCGAAGCCGGTCATCGCGGCCACGGAGAGGGCCCCGCGGTTGTCCAGGGACGTGCTCGCGTTGAAACCGGCGGTTTCCGGCCCCTCGGTCAGCACGTAGTCCCCCGCGTGCAGGTTCGTGCGGGCGGCGGCCGACGCGACCGGGACCGCCGGCTGCCCCGGCGTCGCGCCGCCGGCGGGCTGCCGCGATCCTCCGCAGGAGCCGGCGGCAAGCGCCAGCAGAACAGCCACGAGAGCGACGCCGAGTATCCGGACGCGCGGGCGCCGCCTGGGCCGGGACATCGCCATGAGCGTTAGTACCCCCCTGACTGCGGTGGAGCGTTCGGTGGGTTCCCGATTGGTCCAGTATGCACTGATTGCACGGAGTAATATTGCTGCTACAGCCTTCTGGGGCTGATGTGCCGCCGGGTGGGTGGCGGCACCAGCCCCACCACGGGGGATGTGAGGATGCGACCGTGACGGACGACTCTTTTCCCACTGGCACCACCACGGGTACCGGCACCGGCACCGGCACCGGTGTCCGTGGCGGGGGTGGCGCTCTGCCCTTCGTCCCGCCGGATGCCGGCCTTGCCGGGCTGGCCACGGCCGCCGCGTCCTGCCGGGGCTGTGAGCTGGCGGACCTGCCCGACACCCGGACCGTCTTCGGGGAGGGGAACCCGCGTGCGCGCCTGGTCCTCGTCGGCGAACAGCCCGGTGACGTCGAGGACCGGCGTGGCCGGCCGTTCGTCGGGCCCGCCGGCAAGCTGCTCGACCGGGCGCTCGCGGACGCCGGGATCGACCGGGCCGAGGCGTACGTCACGAACGCGGTCAAGCATTTCAGGTACCGCCGCAACGATGGGCCGCGGCGTATCCACCAGACGCCGGATGCCCGGCAGGTCACGGCCTGCCGGCCGTGGCTCGCGGCCGAGCTGAACCGGATCCGGCCGCGGCTGGTCGTCCTGCTCGGCGCGACCGCGGGGCAGGCGCTGCTCGGGCCGTCGTTCCGGGTGACGAAGATGCGCGGCCGGTTACTGCCCGGGCCGCCGGGGTCGGATGCCCAGCTGATCGCCACGTTGCACCCGAGCGCGGTGCTGCGGGTCGAGCCGGCCACTCGGGACGAGGCCTACGCCGGCTTCGTTAATGATCTTCAGCTCGCTGGGCGCATTCTGGCCGGCATGACGGGCTGACCGCCGGAGACGAAACGCCGGGCGCCCGTGGCTGTACCGACGGGCGTCCGGCGTTGTGGATCAGGTGACGATCTCCACCGGCGTGCCCAGCGGGAGCAGGCGCGCGAGCCGGGTGATGGTCTCGTTGCTCACCCGGATGCAGCCGTGGCTGACATCCTGGCCGAGCAGGTTCGGCTGGTTCGTCCCGTGAATACCGATCACCGGCGCTCGTCCCTCGAAGGAGTCGAGGGTGGTCGAGAAGCCGCTCAGTCCGAACGCGTACGGCCCGTACGCGCCGGCCGGGTTGCGGGGCTGGAGCAGCTCGGTCAGGTAGAACTTCCCGCCCGGGGTCGGGGTGTCACCCGTCCCGACGGCGGTCGGCTCGTCGACGACGACCTGCTGCTTGTCATAGACCCGCAGCCGGTGGTCCTTGCGGGCGACCACCACCCGGTAGCTGGTCTGGCTGGCCTTCACCTGGGCGTCCTTCACCCAGCCGGTGCTGCCGGCGGGCTGGACCGGCAGCAGCACCTGCCACCAGCCGGGGAGCTTCGTCACCACCAGGAAGACCCGCGGGGCGCCCGCCTCGTTCGGGTTGCTCAGCTGGGAGACCACGCTCGCGGCGATCGGCGACTTGTAGATGTCCACCTTCGGGACGACGGCGGTGACGATGGTGGACGTCCCGTCCTGGCTGGCCGAGGCCGCGGCGGCCAGCTCGCTGTGCGCCGCCTGCGGGACGGCCGTGCTCGCCGGCGCTGCCGGCGGTGTGTCCGTGGGCGAGTCCGTCGATCCGCCGCCACAGCCGGTGAAGGCGATCAGCCCGGCGAGGACGAGCGACGGGACTCCCGCGCGCCGCGGGGACAGCCGCCGCGGGGACGGCGTGCTCCTGGCCGTGGCCGCCGCCGGCACGGATGAGGATGAGGATGAGGATGAGGACACGGGCGTGCCTCCGGTGGGCGCGGTACCAGTGGGCATACCGGTGGACGAAACGGCGTGTGCCGCCACCCCAGGGGCGGGGCGACGGCACACGCGCGAACCCAGGATCATCATCCTGTGTAGTAGACCTTGTCCGTGACCACGGGGTTCGCCGGTGTGGAGACCGGTACGGTGCCGCCGGTGTCGACGTCCTGGTCGTGGCCCGAGTCCCCGCCGGGGCAGTTGGCGACACCGATGGCCGGGATCGCCTTGAGCAGGGTGCCCGACAGCAGGTCGAACGGAATGGCCAGGACGGCGTCGAGCACGTGGGTGACGAGAGTGATCACGCCGCCCGGCGGGATCTCGCCGGTGCCACCCTTGCCCTTGGTGTCATACCAGCCGAATCCGAAAGGCTTGCCAGAGGTGTTCTTCAGCTGCCACTTGCCCCCGTCGGGGCCGCAGGAGTGCAGCAGCGCCAGCGGCTGGGCCAGCAGGTTGCCCACTTTGCTCAGGTCGATCAGGCCCTGGATGTCCACCGGCAGGCCGGGAACGAGCGTGAGCAGGTTGTGCAGCGCGTCCGGCGACAGCTGCGTGATATCCGCCGGGAGGTTGGCGGGAAGGTTGGCCGGGAGGTTGGCGGGAAGGTTGGCCGGGAGGTCGGCCGGGAGCTTGGCGGGAAGGTTGGCCGGGAGGTCGGCCGGGAGCTTGGCGGGAAGGTCGGCCGGGAGCCCCGGCTGCGCTGGCGCCTGCTTGACCGCGCTCGCCACGGTCCCCTGGACGGGAGTCGAGGTCTGGTCGTCCGCCAGGGCGGCCGGGGCGGTCAGCCCGATCATCATTGATCCGATTACGCAGGCTAGAGTCAGCCGCGTCCTGCCTAAACGCATTGTGTTTGCCCCCTCAAGGCTTTTGGCATGCCGGAAGCGGGCCTGTGGCCGCTGTCACAGCAGCATGTTGCGAGGGATGCTACCAATGAGCTTCCGCAACTCGCACGCAGAGGTGCCAGTTGTGATCAAAAATGTAACCGCGTGTGGCGGAATTGTGTTTCTGTAGATTATAGGATTCGGCTGGCCTGCTCGATTGACGATTGTGTCATGTTCGCGAAGTGACCTTGTCGCGGCCTGCCGCAAAGGCGCTGCCACGGTAAGAATTCGCTGCTGTGCCGCGTCTCATGGCGACAGGCGCTCGACGATCCAGCGACCGCCCTCGCACGGCCGGCCGTGCCCGCCGGCGCCGCGTTCACCGGCCCGTGGCTCACCGGCCGGGGCCTTGCCGGCGGGAACGTCGACAGGGGTGCCGGCGGGAATATCGTCAGGAGCGCCGTCGGCATCGGTTCGACGGTAGCGCAGCCGGTCGTGCAACCGGTCAGGGCCTCCCTGCCAGAACTCGACCGTTTCCGGGACGAGCCTGATCCCGCCCCAGAACGCCGGCACCGGAACCGGTTCCGGCGCCGGCCAGCGGGCGTCCAGTTCGGCCCAGCGCCGCTCCAGCGGCTCCCGGGAGCCGATCACCTCGGACTGTCGGCTCGCCCACGCCCCGAGCTGCGAGCCGCGCGGCCGGGACCGGAAGTACGCCGCGGTCTCGGCGCGCGGCACCTCCTCGAGCCTGCCGGTGACGACGACCTGCCGTTGCAGGGCGTGCCAGGGAAACACCAGCGAGCCGTACGGGTTCGCGGCGGCATCCCGGGCCTTGCGGGAGCCGAGGTTGGTGAAGAGTGTGAAGCCACGCTCGTCGAACCCCTTGAGCAGGACGGTCCGGGCGCTGGGCCGGCCGCGGGCGTCCGCGGTCGCGAACACCATCGCGTTCGGCTCGGGCAGCGCCGATCCCGCCTCGGCGGCCAGCGCGGACGCCTGCTCGTACCAGCGCGCGAACTGGGCCACCCAGCTGGGGGCAAGATCGGACTCGTACAGCCTTCCCGCGCTGTAACAGCGCCGTTGGGCGGCGGGATCGGGCACCGGCGGCAGGGCGTGGTTCGGGCGGGCGGACACGCCGTCGATCGTGTCACCTTTCCGAGGCCGGCCTCCGTGACGCCGGACGCGGTGACGCCGGACGCGGGCGATCTTCCGAGTCGCAGGTGAGAGTGACCTGCGCCACGTCGGTAGGGCCGTCGTGGCCGGTGAGGCCCGATGCGCCGGGTAAGTTCCGACCGCGTTCACGGTGGGCCACCAGCGGTGTCCTGCTGGGCTATGGCACCGCTTCCGCCGAGAGGGCAGGATGCAGACAGGTAATTCTGCCCGATGATGCAACCAGCTCAGATCAGCTATCGGCTGGCGTTCGGCGTGCCGAGACCCCGCGTCGCCGTCCACGCGAGGCCGGCGGAGACAGGAAGCGGAGCCCCGGACTTCGATGTCTGAGAAGACAAGTGATTTCAAGCCCGGCCTCGAGGGCGTGATCGCCTTCGAGACCGAGATCGCCGAGCCGGACAGGGAAGGCAGCGCGCTACGGTATCGCGGCGTCGACATCGAGGATCTTGTTGGCAAGGTCGACTACGGCCACGTGTGGGGGCTGCTCGTCGACTCCTCGTTCGAGCCCGGCCTGCCACCGGCGGAGCCGTTCCCGCTGCCGGTGCACTCCGGCGACATCCGGGTGGACGTGCAGAGCGCGCTGGCGATGCTGGCTCCGCACTGGGGGTTCGGCCAGCTCATCGACATCTCCGACGCCCAGGCGCGCGACGATCTCGCCCGGGCGTCGGTGGTGGCGCTGTCCTTCGTCGCGCAGGCGGCCCGCGGCCTCGGCCAGCCCGCCGTCCCGCAGAAGGATGTCGACCGGGCCCGCACGATCACCGAGCGTTTCATGATCCGCTGGCGGGGTGAGCCGGATCCCAAGCACGTCCAGGCGGTGGACGCCTACTGGGTGTCCGCGGCTGAGCACGGTATGAACGCGTCAACGTTCACGGCGCGGGTGGTGGCCTCCACCGGCGCGGACGCGGCGGCCTCGCTGTCCTCCGCGGTGGGCGCGCTCTCCGGCCCGCTGCACGGCGGCGCCCCGTCCCGGGTGCTGGCGATGCTCGACGAGGTGGAGGCCACCGGCGACCCGGCCGGGTACGTCCGCCGGGCGCTGGACCGCAAGGAGCGGCTGATGGGCTTCGGCCACCGCGTCTACCGTGCGGAGGATCCGCGCGCCCGGGTGCTGCGCCGCACCGCGCGCGATCTCGGCTCGAACCGCTACGAGGCGGCCGAGGCGCTGGAGGCCGCCGCCATCGAGGAGCTCACCAACCGGTACCCCGACCGCCCGCTGCGGACGAACGTCGAGTTCTGGTCCGCGGTCGTGCTCGACTACGCCGGGGTGCCGGCGCACATGTTCACGTCCATGTTCACCTGCGCGCGTACCGCTGGGTGGAGCGCCCACATCCTGGAGCAGAAGCGCACCGGACGCCTCATCCGCCCGTCCGCCCGCTACGTTGGCCCGGCTCCCCGGCCGCTCGGAGATATTCATGCCTGACCAGATCGTCATTCCCGGGCATCTGCGCCCGGTCGACGGGCGCTTCGGCTGCGGACCGTCCAAGGTCCGCCCCGAGGCGGTGGCCCGGCTCGCCGCCACCGGCACCTCACTGCTCGGGACGTCGCACCGGCAGAAGCCCGTGCGCGCCCTGGTCGGGCGGGTCCGCGCCGGGCTGGCCGAGCTGTTCTCGCTGCCCGACGGCTACGAGGTGCTGCTCGGCCTCGGCGGGGCCACCGCCTTCTGGGACGCCGCCGCCTTCAACATCGTCCGGGAACGCTCCCAGCACCTGGTGTTCGGGGAGTTCGGCGGCAAGTTCGCCGACACGACGAAGGGCGCGCCGTTCCTGGCCGAGCCGTCGGTCGTCTTCTCGGCGCCGGGCAGCCACCCCGAGTGGGCGCCCGAGCCGGGTGTCGACGTGTACGCGACGCCGCACAACGAGACGTCCACGGGTGTGGCCAAGCCGGTGCGCCGCCCGGTCGGGGCGGACGCGGGAGCGCTGCACCTGGTCGACGCGACCTCGGGCGCCGGCGGGCTGCCGGTGGACCTGTCACAGGTGGACGCCTACTACTTCGCGCCGCAGAAGAACTTCGCCTCCGACGGCGGCCTGTGGGTGGCGCTGCTCTCCCCGGCCGCGCTGGAGCGGGTGGCCGAGATCGCCGCCTCCGACCGCTGGATCCCGCCGTTCCTGGACCTCACCACCGCCCGGGACAACAGCGCCAAGGACCAGACGTACAACACCCCCGCGGTCGCCACGCTGTTCCTCTTCGCCGACCAGGTCGAGTGGATGCTCGCCAATGGCGGCCTGGACTGGTGCGTGCGCCGCACGGCCGAGTCGTCGTCGATCCTCTACACCTGGGCGGAGAAGGCGAGCTACGCGACGCCGTTCGTCGCCGACCCGGCGCAGCGCTCCCAGGTCGTCGTCACGATCGACTTCGAGGGTGTGGACGCGGTCGCGGTCGCCCGCACCCTGCGGGCCAACGGCATCGTGGACGTGGAGCCGTACCGCAAGCTCGGCCGCAACCAGCTGCGGGTGGCCTGCTTCCCGGCGGTCGAGCCGTCCGACATCCAGGCGCTCACCGGCGCCGTCGACTACGTGGCCGAACGTCTGTAGGCCGCGGGACCTGCTTTTTCCACCAGCTTTTCCACCGGATTTTCCGGCGCACCACCCCTCGCCGCTTCATCCGTGTCATCCGTGTCATCCGTGTCATCCGGACTGTCGGCACCGTCCGGTTCCGGTGTCGTGCCGGCGCTGGTCCTGGAGTGTTCCGCGGAACACTCCAGGACCAGTACTCGTCGCGCTTCCCACGGGACCGGGGGTATAGCGGTTTCTAGCGGCGCGGACGGGCCGGGGCGGCCTGGGCCGCCAGCGCCGCGATCGAGTCGGCGGTACCGGCGAAGTCGGGCGAGCGGTCCTCGATCGGCGTGTACGGACGCTCCTCGTAGCCGACGTAGAGCTGGCGCGGCCGGGCGATCTTCTGCTCCGGGTCGAGCAGGCCCTCCTCCCACTGGGCGAGCCAGCCAGGCATCCGCCCGACCGCGAACAGCACCGGGAACATCTCCACCGGGAAACCCATCGCCTGGTAGATGATGCCGGTGTAGAAGTCGACGTTCGGGTAGAGCTTCCGCTTGATGAAGTACTCGTCCTCGAGCGCGACCCGCTCCAGTTCCAGGGCCAGGTCGAGCAGCGGGTTCGTCCCGGTGACCTTGAACACCTCGTCGGCTATCTGCCGGATCACCCGGGCCCTCGGGTCGTAGTTCTTGTACACCCGGTGCCCGAATCCCATCAGCTTCTTCTTGCCGCTCTTGACCTGCTCGATGAAGGCCGGGATGTTCTCCACCGACCCGATTTCGGTGAGCATCCGCAGCACCTGCTCGTTGGCGCCGCCGTGCAGCGGGCCGTACAGCGCGGAAATAGCCGCGGCGGCCGCCGAGAAGGGGTCGGCCTGGGAGCTGCCGACGGCCCGCATCGCGTTCGTCGAACAGTTCTGCTCATGGTCGGCGTGCAGAATGAACAGGACGTCGAGGGCGTGCTCGAGAATCGGGTCCGGCTCGTACTTGAGCTCGGTGGCCTTCCACATCATGTTCAGGAAGTTGCCGGCATAGGACAGGTCGTTGTCCGGGTAGACGTACGGCAGTCCGATCGAGTGCCGGTAGGAGAAGGCCGCCAGCGTCGTGATCTTCGCGATGAGCCGGACGATCTGTAGCCGGCGCAGCCCGGGATCGGTTATCTCCTTGGCGGCCGGGTAGAAGGTCGACAGCGCGCCGACGCTCGACAGCAGGATGCCCATCGGGTGCGCGTCGTGGTAGAAGCCGTCGATGAACTTCTTGATCGATTCGTGGACGAGCGTGTGGTGCGTGATCTCGCTTTCCCACACCGCCAGCTCCGAGGACGTGGGCAGCTCCCCGGCGAGCAGCAGGTAGGCGACCTCCAGGAAGCTGCTCTTGTCGGCCAGCTCCGTGATCGGAAAGCCGCGGTAGCGCAGGATGCCGGCGTCACCGTCAATGAAGGTGATCGAGCTGCGGCAGCTCGCCGTGTTCGTGAAAGCTGGGTCGTAGGTCAGCAGGCCGAAGTCGGTCTCGTCGAACTTTATCGCGCGCAGGGCGTTGGCCCGGATCGCGCCGTTCTCGATCGGGATCTCATAGGTCCGGCCGGTGCGGTTGTCGGTGACGGTCAAAGTGCTGGCCTGCTCGGTCACGCCGGGCTCCTCTCGCTGTGGCGATCACGTCGGTGTGGCTCATGCCGGGGCCGCGGCGTCGGGGTGTGGACCGCTCGGGCCGGTTCGGCGGTAGACAACGGTTGTTCCCAAGTCTCGCGGTTGTGGCCTGCACACGCCCGTGATCGGTGTCTTCCGCCCGACGTGTCCTACGCCACCCGTTACGCGTGGTTCGGCGCGGCTGTCGAATCTTTTTCCCGCCGGCATGGCCGGCCGGGATTCGGGGCCGTCCGTGGCGGGCGCTTCCGGACGGCCCCGCGGGGCTTCGGGACGGTTCCGCGGGGCTTCGGGACGGTTCCGCGGAAGGGCCCGCCGGTGTCTTCCGGGCGCCGCTTACGGTGTCCGGGCGTTCGGGATCGGCCTTCCGGGCGCCGTAAGCGGTGCCCGGCGTTCGGTCGGCATAGTGGGTCGCGGGCCGTCCAGGTGGGCCGGTCGCCGCTGACGGGAGATTGTTCTGTGATCCACGCGCATCTTGGCCGTACCGGAGTGCGGGTGTCCCGGCTGTGTCTGGACGTGATGAATGCCGGACCATCGGTGGGCACGGATGCCCCCGGCGCAGTCATGGACCGGGCACTGGACGCCGGTATCACTTTTTTCAGCACCTTCCTCGACACCGCGGACGCCCATGGGTGGTCCGCCCATGCCACCGGGCGCACCGACGCGGGCGCTGCCGAGCACGCTGTCGGCGACTGGCTGTGGAGGAGCCGTGGGCGCCGGGACCAGGTCGTGCTGGCGACCGGGCTGCCCGGGGGTGACGGGAAGCTGTCCGGGCCCGAGATCCGGCGGCGTTGCGAGGAGTCGTTGCGCCGGCTGCGCACCGACCATATCGATCTTCTCCAGGTGCCCGCGCTGGCCCGGGACACCCCGTGGGAGGAGATCTGGCAGGCCACGGGCATGCTGGCCACCCAGGGGAAGATCGTCTATGTCGGTTCGTCCGGCCTGGCAGGCTGGGAGATCGCGGCGGGCAACGAGGCCGCGATGCGGCGGCGGTCCCTCGGCCTTGTCAGCGACCGGTGCGGCTACAGCGTGCTGGAGCGCGCGGCCGAGACAGAGGTACTGCCGGTCTGCCAGTCCTACGGTGTGGGCGTGATCGGGCACAGCCCGCTGCTGGACGCGCTGCTCGACAGCGTTTCAGCGCACGCGCCGGCACAGGTGCCGGATCAGCGGCGGGCGGCACAGCGGCTGGAGCGGCACCGGCCGCGGTTCGAGGCGTTCGTGGCCCTGTGCGGGTCGTTCGGCGAACGGCCCGCGGACGTGGCGCTCGCCTGGCTGCTCGCCCAGCCGGGGCTGACCGCGGCGACCATCCGCCCCCGCGGCGTCGACGAGCTGACCGCGGCGCTGCGGGCACTGGAGATCGCTCTCGGTGAACGGGAACTGGACGCACTGGACGGGATCGCTCCCGGGCCGGCCGTCGCCGTGGCCGAAACATGATCGTGCCGCCGGCCGCTCAGCCCACCGGGTGGGTCAGCCCGCCAGCGGCCAGGTGGCCGTCGTCGCGTACGGGGGGCCGGGCGGCGATCCGCTACTCATGAGGGCGAACCCGGTCGCCGTCCACGGCCGGGCGCTGACCCCGGCGAGGCTGTCGGCCAGCACCGCCAGATCCGGTTGACCGGCCGGTGCCGGCGTGCCGGCGTACCGGCCCCGCCGGTGCGGAGAGGGCCGGTGCGGGGAGGGCCGGTGGGTCGCGAGCGTGAGGTGCCCCCGCCACTCGCGGGGGTCCAGGCCGTCCGCCCCGGCCTGCCTGGCCGCCTGGGCGACCGCGCGGGCCAGCGGCGCCAGCGGCCGCTCGTCGACCGCCGCGAACAGCACCCGGCTCCCGAACCGTCCGCCACCGGAAATGACCACTGCCGCCGGTGGGTGCTCGGCGGCCACCCGCGCCAGCTCCCGGGCCAGCGCGGGCCGGACGCCCGCGGGCACCTCGCCAAGGAAGGCGAGGGTGATGTGCCAGCTCTCCGGCGGGGCCCACCGCAGCCCCACCGCCGGCCCCGGCCGGCCGGCCCGCAGCCGCTCGACGGCACTGACGAGCGGTCGCAGGACGTCCCGCGGTGGGAGCAACGCCACGAACATCCGAGCCATGACCGCGGATTCTGCATGATGCGGCCACCGGTTACCGACGCTGGTTCCACCATTGATGGGAATGATGGTAATAAGTCGGACAAAAAGATCTCCGCCCGTTGGCGTCGGGAGTTTGATGCCGGGTAGTTACGAATAACGCTCCAGGTCCCCGCGAGGGAGGGCACTATCGGTATGTGACAACGGTTCCCGAACTGGTGGCCCAACGTGATCCGGCAGGCGCGCGCGAATGGCGGGAGCGCCGGCGCGACACCCGGCGCCTGCTGCCCGACCTGCCAGGCGCGATGGCCCTGGCGACGGGCGGCAGCGACCGTACGACCGCATCGGTGCTGCGGGACGCGGGTGTGGACGTGGTCGGCCTGCTCGCGCCCGAGCCGCTGGAGTCGCTGGCCTGGGCGGCGGAGGCCGAGGCGCCACGCGCCTACGCGGATCTGGTCGCGATGCTCTCCGACGACATCGAGGCCGTGTGCATCGAGATGACGCCGCCCGGATCCGACGTGATCGCGCGCCGGTCCGTCGAAGCCGGCCTGCACGTGCTGCTGGCCCGTCCCGCGACCGCCGACCCGGAGTCCCTGCGGGCCGTCGCCGACCTGGCGGAGGAGTCCGGCCTCGCGCACGTCGTCGCCATGGACGGCCGGGCCTGGCCGGCGGCCTGGCATGTGCAGGCGTCGTTGGCCGCGCTCGGCCGGATCACCCAGGTGACCATGCTCGGGGCACCGGCGGGGCAGTCCGGCCGGGCCGAGATCATCGACCTGGTCGTCCGCTGGTGCGGGGATGTGCTCGCCGTCTGCGCCAGCCCGGACGCCATGCCCGCGGCCAGGCTCACCGCCGACGCGCCCGTCACCTTCGCGCTGCTGTTGGCCAGCGGTGCCACGGCGCTGGTCAACGAGCGGCCCGACGGCCGGCTGGAGACCGCCACGATCACGATCTGCGGGACCGGCGGGCGGATGGTCGTGCAGGGCCGCCGCGTCCTGCGCCAGGACGCGGACGGCACGCGCGACCTGCTGATGCGCGCGGTCCCGGGCGTACGTCCCGGCCTGATCGAGGCGACCTACGACGTCGTCCGGGTCACCGAGCTGGGTGACCCCGCTCTGGTCCGTGGCGCGACCTTCCACGACCTGCTCACCATCGCGCGGGTGCTGGCGGCCGCGGACGCGTCCGAGGAGAACAGCGGCTGGGTGGAGCTGTAGGACGGCAGGGGCGGCATGGACGGCATGGACGGGCTGACGCGGAGAGAGGCCGGCGCGCGCGGGGGTGGGCGGTGGGCCACGGTACGGGCGCGTCAGCCCCTGTCACGGGCTGGCGACGGCCTCTGTCACGAGCCGGCCAGCGTGTCCAGGATGGGGGCGGCCCGCTCGAGCGCGGCCATCTCGTCCGGGCTCAGCGACGCCAGCCGTTCGGCGAGCCACTCGTCGCGGCGCCGGCGGTCGGCCTCCAGCAGGTCGATGCCCGCTTCGGTGATCCGCGCGATGACCTGCCGGCCGTCGGAGGGATGCGCGCCGCGGGCGACCAGGCCCGCTTCGGCGAGGTGGGCGACCACCCGGGTCATCGACGGCGGCTGCACCCGTTCGTGCGCGGCGAGCTCACCAAGGGTCATCGAGCCGTGCCGTTTCAGGGTGGCGAGGGTGGCGATCTGAGTGGGCGTCAGCGTGTTCGACCGCTCCTGGCGCATACGCCGCGACAGCCGCATCACGGACAGGCGGAGGACCGACGCGAGCTGGGCTTCGGCCACGCCGTCCATCGGGTCAAGGTACTTCTCCGCTGCGCTCATTACCAGAAAAGCTACGTGTTTCCAGCGGTATGTGCCCGCTGCCGGCTGGCATCGCGGCGGATGCGCCCGGCGTCGGGAGCGGGAGCGGCCGTGACCGGGAGACCGGGCTCCGGCTGACGTCGTGCCAGGCCCCCCGACATGATGATCTCCTTGGCATGATCACGGCAGTTTCTGGGAACCATACCGTACGGTAGGCACTCGGGTATCCGAGCGTCACGGTAGCGGGCACAGTGGGCAACCGGACTCACCGGCATGTCCCGCGCGCCGACGACGAGCCGCCCCGGCATCCGGGACGGCCTTGACGCTCGGGACAGCCGCGCGGCCGGGACACCGGTCAGGCCGCGCCCGGCGGACGGCGGCCGTCCCGAGCGTCGTCCGGTATGGCCGGAGCCGGCCCGCGGCCAGCCGGTCCGGGCCCGGCCTATGCCTGGCGGCCGGTGGGGACGGGGCGGTAACGGTAGCCGACCCGGCGGATGGTCTCGATGCGGTCCCGGTGCTCGGGGCCCAGCTTGCGCCGCAGCCGGGTGATGTGGACGTCCACGGTCCGGCCGGCCGCGCGGGGGTCGTCGTCGAGGTGGTAGCCCCAGACCGAACGCAGCAGCGCGGTCCGGGAGTGCACCAGCGCCGGATGGCGCACCAGGAAGTCGAGCAGTTCGAACTCGAGGTAGGTCAGGTCGAGCAGCTTTCCGTCGACGAACGCGCTCCAGGTGGGACGGTCGATCCACACGCCGCGCTCGGGGCGCTGCGGCGTGGTGGTCGACGCGCCGGCCGGCACGCCGGCCGGTGAGGTGACCGGTGCGCCGGCCGGCGGCTGGACAGCCGGCTGCTGCCAGGAGGCGGCGCGTCCGAGCACCACCACGTCGCGCTCCGGCTGCTGCCGGAGGGGGGTGGCGACCGTCGCGCGGGCGGTTGTCAGGGTATCCAGGCGGCGTCTCTGTGTCACCGTGAGGCGGGGCTGCTCAAGGTGGGACGAACCTGGGCGTGACGCGGTCATGTGAATGACTCCTTCGGATTCCTCGACACCTCTCGGATCCATCGGACCGGCGCCTGGGTGCGAGAAAACATGTTGTGTCGTTCTCGATCAGTGGGTCACATAAATTCTGACGATCGACCGCTACGGCCAAAAGAATTTTGCGGAACGGGCCGGTGAGCGCTGATCTCGTCTCTAGCGCGCGACGGGGCCCGGACAGTACTGATCGAAGTCGTGTTCGCGACGGGGAGGCCAGAAAGCCTCCAGAAGGAGCCCGGCGTGCAGCGGACCAGCGGTGCGCGGTCTCGGCTCCACGTGATAATTCACACCCGAAGGATAACAGAGCGGGAAAGCTTCGTGGAGGTTGCGTTTCGTCGCCCTGGCGCCGGATTCTCCTGTCGTCGGGTGCCGGTTGTGTTCGTCCTGGCGCGCATGGTATCCGGCGATCCCCCCGGGATCGCCGGACGGGGGCGTGGACCGGTTGGCTGGTAGCACACCCGCCTGCCTGTCTACATTACACTCAGTTCACTTTCTCTTCACTCTCAGTTTGCACCCGCGCCGTTGGCCGCCAGCGCCGCGGGTACCGGCGCGATCGTGGTGCGCTTCGCCGCCTCCCCGCGGTCCCGGCGGGCCACCTCCTCGCGGACCAGCGGGATGAGGTGACGGCCGTAGTCGATGGCGTCGTCGTAGGGGTCGTAACCGCGGATCAGCAGCGTGGTCACGCCGATGTCGATGTAGTCGAGCAACGCCTGCGCGACCGTCTCCGGGGTGCCGACCAGGGCTGTCGAGTTGCCCGCGGCACCGGTGGCGGCGGCTAGCGGCGTCCACAGCGCCCGGTCGTGCAGCTCGCCGGCGGCGGCCGCTGCCAGCAGGCGCTGTGACCCGACGTTCGCCGGTGCCGCCTCGGGGCTGAACGCGTGGCGGAACTGGCTGAAGATTCCGTTGGGCGCGTCCAGGTTCGCGCGGGTGTCCGCGAGGATCCGGTGCGCCCGCTCCCAGGCGAGGTCCTCGGTCGGGCCGATGATCGGCCGGAAGGACACACTGATCCCCGGCCTGGGCTGGCCGGCCCGCTCGGCGGCCTGGTTCACCGCGGCGATCTGCTCGGCGGTCTGCGCCAGCGGCTCGCCCCACAGGGCGAACACGTCCGCCTGCCTGCCGCCGACCCGGTAGGCCGCCTGCGACGACCCGCCGAAGTACAGCGGGATATGCGGCTGCTGGACCGGGTGCACGGTGGCCAGATGGTCCGCCAGTTTGTAGTACCGCCCCTCGTGGCTGAACGGCTCGGTGGACGTCCACGTCCGGCGGAGGATGTCGAGATATTCGTCGGTGCGGTCGTAACGTTCGTCCTTGGTCAGGTAGTCGCCGTCCCGCCGCTGCTCGGCGTCGCTGCCACCGGTGATGATGTGGACGGCGATCCGCCCGCCGGAGAAATGGTCGAGGGTGGCGAAATAGCGGGCCGCCACCGTGGGGAAGACCACACCCGGCCGGTGCGCGACCAGATATCCCAGGCGCTCGGTGTGGGCCGCGGCATAGGCCGCGACCTGGATGTTGTCGGGCGAGGCGGAACTGTAGCCGATCAGCACCCGGTCGAAGTCGGCGTCCTCGTGGACGCGGGCGAACCGGCGGACGTAGCTCGGGTCGATGACCGCTCCGGAGCGCCGGTGTGTTTCCGACCCTTCGTTGGTTGAGATCAGTCCGATGAACTCCACGGGCATGGCGTTGACTCCTGGTGAGCATCTGTCGATCATTTTGTGATCATGGTGTGCGAGGCTGGGCCGGATCGCGGCCGCACGGGATCAGCGAACGGTCAGTCAGGACGGCTGGCCGGCACGGCTGGCCAGGACGTTGGTCAGGAACAGCCCTCGATGTCCGGCCCGCTGGTCAGGACCGGCCCGGCCCACCGCAGGTCCTCGAGGTTGACCACGATCCCCTCCTGGGTGCTCCGGGAGATCACGACGATGGCCTCGACGCTCGGGTCGGGGTTCTCCTCGCGGTGCGGGACCCACGGCGGCACGAAGATGAAGTCACCCGGTGAGGTCCGCACCCGGACCTCACGGCCGGGGCCGGGCTCGTCCGTCCCCTCGACCGCCTGGTCGAGGAAGACGAACTCCGGATGGCCGCTGACCACGTAGATGGCGGTCTCGGAGCGGCCGTGGTGATGGTTCCCGGACGCGGTGGCCGGGGCGACGTGCACCTGCCCCATCCACAGCTTGGACGACCCGACGGTCTTGCCGCTGACGGCGGAGAACCGGCGCATCCCCGAGGTCTGCGCGGTGTCCGGGTCGAGCTGCCCCTGGGTGATCTGGTGCAGGCGGCGGTGGAACGGGTCGACGTCCGTGTATGCGGGTATCTGAGAGGAGGTCATGAAAGAATTTTCTGTCTGGGCGCAGGTTCCCGGATATCGGCTGCCGGGCCGGGCTCGCCGTCCCGCGCCGGACGGTCGTCGGCTGCCTCGGAGCGGGCATAGCCGACCCCGAGCCAGCCGAGCAGCTCGGCGCGCAGCGCGACGAAACACGGGTCGCCGACGTCACGGGGCCTGGCGAGGGTGACAGCCGTGCTGTGGGCGATCACTCCGTCCTTCATGACCAGGACCCGGTCGGCGAGCAGCAGGGCTTCCTCGACGTCGTGGGTGACCAGCAGGACCGCCGGGCTGTGACGTTGCCACAACTGCTCGACCAGCCCCTGCGCCCGGATCCGGGTGAGCGCGTCGAGGGCGCCGAACGGCTCGTCGAGCAGCATCAGATCGGGGTCGCGGACAAGTGCGCGGGCGAGGGAGACCCGCTGCGCCTCACCGCCGGACAGGGTCTTCGGCCAGGCGTCGGCCCGGTGGGCGAGGCCCACCTCGGTCAGCGCCGCGGCCGCCCTGGCCCGGTCGGGCCGGCCGGGAAGGCCGAGGACGACGTTGCGCCAGACCCGTTTCCACGGCAGCAGGCGCGGCGCCTGGAAGGCCACGGCCCGCCGGGACGCCACCCGCACCTGACCGCTGATCTCGGTGTCGAGGTCGGCGAGGATGCGCAGCAGCGTGCTCTTCCCGCAGCCGCTGGCGCCGAGCAGCGCGACGAACTGGCCGGCCGGTACGTCCAGGTCGAGGTCGTCGATGACGACGTTGCCGCCGAACGCGCGCCGCAGGCCGCGGACCGTCACGGCGAGCGGGATGCCGTCCGGGGCCGACAGCGGGCCGGCCGCCGGTGGGCGCACGGGCTCCAGGTCCGCCTCCTGGCCGGGCAGGGTGGTCACGTTCCGCTGAATGTCGGTCGCCACGACAGCAGCACCCTTTCGAGAAGTCGGACGATGGCGTCGACGGTGAGCCCGAGAAAGGCGTAGACGACCAGGCAGACGACGATGATGTCGGTGCGCTGGAACTCCTGGGCGTCGTTCATCAGCTGCCCCAGGCCCTGGTGGGCGTTGATCTGCTCGGCGAAGATGAGCGCGAGCCACGAGATGGCCAGCGAGAAGCGCAGCCCCACCAGGACGTTCGGCAGCGCGCCGGGCAGGATGACGTGCCGGATCAGCCCCAGCCGGGTCAGCCCGACCGTCCGGGCGGCCTCGACGAGGCTCACCTCCACGTTGCGGACACCGGCGTAGGTGTTGATGTAGAGCGGGAAGGCGACCCCGAAGGCGACCAGGGCGATCTTCGGGGTCTCGCCGATGCCGAACCAGATGATGAACAGGGGGATCAGGCCCACGAACGGCACGGTCCGGATCATCTGCACCGACGCGTCGATGAGATCCTCGCCGAGCCGGAACAGCCCCGCCAGCAGTGCCAGCAGGATGCCGACGGACCCGCCGAGCAGCACGCCGGTGCCGGCGCGGCGCAGCGACACCAGGATCGCCTTCGGTAGTTCGCCGCTTGTGACGAGATCGGTGCCAGCGGTGACGACCGTCCACGGTGAGGCGAGCAGTTCGGTGGACGTGCTGCCGCTCCAGCTCGCGATCTGCCACAGCAGCAGCAGGAGCAGCGGGCCCACCGGCCGCCGGGCCCAGCGCGGGACGCCACGCCGCCTGGCTGCTGACGCGATGACCGTCGTCAGCGCCGGGGCGGCGCGGCCGGGCGGGGCGTCCGGCACCGCGGGCGCGCCCGACGCGTCGGCGCCCGCGTCCTGGCCGGCCGCGCCTGTCGCGTCCCTCCCAGTGGGAAGTGTCTGTGTCGTCACAAATTCTCCGCTTGTGGTTTTCTCCGCTCCGGATGTGCTCCCGGCGCCAGCACGGCCGGCGGAATATGGAGCCGGCGAAACTCAAGGCCGGCGATGGTGGCAGCCGGCGATGGTGTCAGTGGTGATGCTGTCGTCCTCCTGCGTACCGCCGGGCGGACGCCGGACACGGATGGCGGCCAGCCGGCGGATCCGCTGGCATCCGCCGATATCTGCCGGGGCTGTCAGGAGCCGTCCTGATTCGCCGGGAGGCGCGGCTGACCTGTCGCCGGTTCGTCGGATATCCGAAAACAAATCGCCGCGGCCGGCCGAAGACGATCAGAAATTCCTGGAGCCTCTGGCAGCGGGCCTGTCGGGCGCTCGTCGCGTCACGCGTTCAAATCGTCACATTTTCGGGTCGCCGCGGGTTGGGCGAGGTCACGTCCCCGGCCGGGATGCCGGACATGCGGCGGACTTCACCCGAAGAAGGTCGATGTGACCCCGAGTAACCAGAAGCGCCGGCTTGAACATGAAATCAACGGAAGCACGACGCTCCTACCTGCGTCAACAGACCAAGTTGTGTGATGCATGTCACTTTTCTACTTCTTGACTGAACAAGCGAAAAATACGCAGAGTGCTGTTTTGTGCCTGCCGAGACCGTCCTGACGCGCCGTCGTTGCGTGGATTACGGTCTGGCCTGGAGCAGCCGCTGTCGATGACGGCCGCGTAAGGCGCCGCAGATCTCGGACCGGCCGGCGCACGACCGGTTCCCTACCGAATTGCGACTTTCCGTAATCGGGATTTACCGGTGGCGGCCCTGATGCCTCCGCCGGCCGGCCGGCCTGTTTCCCGTCACCGTCACTTCTTGCCTTCCTGTCCTCCTGCCTTCACCCTCGTCTCCGCGGACGGCAGAGGTCCGCGTACCGGAGTTGCCTGATGCCACGTCTGTCGACCCGTCCGAAACCCCGCCTGCTCGCCGGCGCCGCCGCGCTCGCGGCCCTGCTGGTGGCTGCCGCCTGCGGCGGGGGAACCGACACGCCGAAACCGACATCGGCGGGTGTCGCGCCGGACCTGTCCGGGGTGACCCTGCGGGTCGCGGACCAGGTCGGCCAGAACAAGGCGGTGCTCGACGCCTCCGGCGCGCTCAAGGGCGCGCCGTACAAGGTCGAATGGTCGGACTTCTCCGCCGCGGCGCCCCTGCTGCAGGCGCTGCGGGCGAACGCCGCCGACATCGGCGGCGCCGGGGACGCCCCCGTCCTGTCCTCGCTCGGCTCCGGCGCGCCGCTGAAGGTCGTCGGCGCGTCCCGAAGCTCCCCGCGGGGAGTCGCGCTCCTGGTCAGCAAGGACTCGCCCATCCACAGCGTGGCGGAGCTGAAGGGCAAGACCGTCTCGCCGACCACGAAGGGCAGCGTCGGGCACTATCTGCTGCTCGGCGCGCTCCGGGAGGCCGGGCTCGCCCCGAACGACGTGGAGATCTCGTTCCTGTCGCCGCAGGCGGCCGGCGCCGCCTTCGACTCCAACCAGATCGCGGCATGGGCCACCTGGGACCCGTACATCGCGTTGTCGGAGGCAAAGGGCGCCCGGGTCCTTCGGGACGGCAGCGGGATCAGCACCGGCCTCGGATTCACCGTAGCCTCCCAGCAGGCATTCGAGGATCCGGCGAAACGCGCGGCCATCGCCGACTTCCTCGTCCGTCAGGGCCGGGCGTACGCATGGACGAACAGCAACAAGGAGGCGTTCACCACATTGTTCGCCTCCCTGACGAAGCTGCCGGGGCCGGTCGCGGCCGCGGTGGTCGATCGTCGGAACATAGCCGCGGTCCCGATCGACGACACGGTCGTCAAGGACCTGCAACGCACCGCGGACATCTACACCGAGGCCGGCGTCCTCGACAAGAAACTCGATGTGGCCTCGTTCCTGGTCCGCGCGCTGAGCGGCTGACCGGGCAGCTGGCCGGGGCGGGGCGGGTAGCGTCGTACGGGTGAGCGTGACGGGTGAGCGTCGGCAGTTGGAGCCGCTCCCGTACGACGGTGTGCTGTCGGTACGGGTGGGCACGGTCCTGTGGTTCGTCGCGCTGATCGTGATGCTGCCGTTCCGGGGCGGCCTGCGGGCTGACGGCCACCTGTGGTGGATCGCCACCACGGCCGTCGGCACGCTGCTCGGCCTGGTCGGAGTCTGGTCCACGACCCGCCGCCGCAACCGCCTCCGCCGCCAGCTCCCCACCGCCCGCACCGACCAGTCCCAGCCGTAGCCGATTCCAGCCGCGGCAGCCGGTCATCTCCGATTCCGGTGGATGACATCGAGAATATCGGTCAGGTATCCACTTAGTGGGCCATCCGTTCACCGCCTGACCTTTGACGCCGCGGGCTCGCGTTAAAGGTCAGGGGTCCAGCCTTTCATGGCGGCTCCTGTCCGGTGTGTCCGCTGTTGCCCGTCGAGCCGGTGGCCGGGCGCTGCTGGTCAGGAGTCGTCGAGGTCGGCTTCGGCCTGGCGTTGGGCTTCGCGGGCGGGGTCGCGCAGCGCTTCGGCGATGGCGTGGCGGCGGTCCCAGGTGCCGGCGTGCCAGGCCAGGGCCCTGGCCAGCGCGTCCGTCCCGGAGCCGGCGTCGATGTGGATCTCCCCGCCGATGCCGCCGAGCACCCGCCATGGGACGGGCGTGGGCCGGCCGTCGACGTCGGCCACGAGCAGGCGGGTGTGGGAAAGGTACGGCGTCCCGTCCGGTGCGGTGAGCTCTTCGGGGGTGTCCCCTTCACCGGCGCCGATGACGGTGTTGTGGTCATCGCGGGTAGTGATGACGTCACAGTCACCCAGCGACGAGAGCAGGGGGACACCGAGTACGTATGACGCTTCGGCCGCCCGGTCCAGCGGCAGCCGCAGCGCGCCGCGGCCCGCGCCGAGCAGCGGCAGGAGGTCCGGCGCGTCCACGATCACGGCGTCGGAGGTCCGTACCACGCCGTCCGGGGTGCGAACGGTCAGCGGAGGGTCAATACTGGCCGGTCCGTCGTCGTCGTCGTCGCCATCGCCGGTCTCGCCGTCGGTGTCGGTGTCGGTGTCGCGGTAGGCGCCGTCGCTGGTGATTCCGGAGCGGGGGAGGGCCGCGACGGCGTCCACCGCGGCCATGTAGAGGGCGCGGGCCGCCGGCCACGGCACGTCCCGGTCGGCGTCGCCGAGCCGGTCCAGCAGGTCGAGCACGGCGTCCGGATCACCGAGGACGTCGGAGAGTGTGAGCCGGCAGCCGAGCCGGCGCAGCAGGTCGGCGTCGACCCCGGGCAGGGGGGCGGCCGGCGCGAACAGCCCGGCCAGCAGCGGGTCGGCGCCGGGCAGCGTGAGCTCCGGCGGTGGCAGCGCGGCCGTGGAGCCGGCGACCGGCAGCAGCGCGTTGCGTGAAAGCCACCAGCGCGTGTACGACACTCCGACGTCCGCGGCCGGCCCGATACCAGCACCGGCTCCGGCGCCCCGGCTCCGACCAGGACGATCGGGCCACTGGAGCCGGCCGGACTTCATGATCGTGTCTCGTAGGGGCGGCCGGGCCAGCTCCGCGAGCGCGGCGGGCCACTGTGACGGGTCGACGAGCTCGAGGTCGCGTACGGCGGCGAAAGCCCGCAGGGTGGGCGGCGCGCCCGGCCCGTCCACGTCCGGATCCGGGCCGGCTCCGGGCGGACTGCCGGCGGTGATCTCCGCTACCCAGAGGTCGCTGTCGTCCAGGTCGAGCAGGACCGGCTCGTCCGGGTCGAGCCGGACGTCGGTGGCGCTGAGCACGGCAAAGGTCCGCAGCACCCCGACCGCCTCGAGCACCTCCGCCGGCCATGCCCGCGCGAGGTCGTCGGCCAGGACGCGGAACGGCGCGTCCGCCGCGAGCACCTGGTCGAGCGGGCTGTCTGCGATCAGGAGCTCCCCGGCGGGGGTGAAGTCGCCATCGCTGTCAGGAAGCAGCAGGTCGGCGAGCCAGGACAGTTCACCGGAGGCATTGTCGTCACCAAAAGTAACAATGCTGCCGTCGATGCTGCCGGCGCCGCCGTCGAGCCCGCTGGCGACGCCGAGGCCCGCGTCCCGGACCAGGGCCAGGACGGCGCCCGCCAGCGCGAGCGCGGCGTCGGAATCGGCGTCCGCGTCGACATCGATGATCGCATCGCGGACGGAGCCGTCGCGCAGGACACCGGCGGGGGTCCCCTCGACCGCGCCCAGCGTGCGCAGGGCGTCGCGGGCGGCACCGGCACAGGCGTCCGGGTGTGCCACCCGCAGCGGGAGGCCCGAGGCCACCAGCGTGACAACATCCAGCTCAGAGGTGGGGAGCAGGACCCCTCGCGGGCCGGTGACCATCCGGACGCCCAGCTCCTGGGAGCCGTCGGCGTTGCCGGTCACGCCCGCTCCGGTGTCCGCGTCCGCGTCCGCGTCCGCGGCGAGCGTGGGGGCCGCGGACGCCGTGGGGAGCGCGGCGGCGGTGGGTGCGGCGGCCAGCGGGACGGGCAGGGCGCCGAGGGCGTCCCGGTCGGGGGCGTGCGCCAGCGCCGCGTAGACCCGTGCCCACCAGGCCGGCGGCCTGCGCAGCTCGGTGAGGATCTCGACGACCCCGGCGGTGTCGAGACGGCGTACCCCCAGGGCGTCGAGGGCCGGCCGCCACCGGCGGGCGGCGTAGGCCGCGGGCAACAGCCCGTCGACGGTGCCGCCGGCGTCACCCACGGACCCGCCCGCGCGATCGCCGTCACCGGCGGGCAGGTCCGCGGCGGCGGGCAGGAGCCGTTCGAGGTCGGCGATCTCGCGATCGGCCCTGGGCAGGCCCTCGCGGGCGGGCGGGCGGCTGCCGGCCGGCGAGGTGCTGCCCGCGGACGCCGGGACCGTGGCGGGATCTTCCGGAGCCGGGGCGGGATCGCCGGATGCGGCCGTGAGCAGTCCGGTGACCGGATCGGTCGCGGGGCCGAGGTCGCCGACGAGGCAGTCGGCGCCACGGCGGCCGCCGGGCAGCAGCGGCGCGTCCGGCAGCAGCCGGGCGAGAGCGTCCCGCAGCCTGGCGTCGACGTCGCCGACCGGCAGCCCGGTGGGGACGAGCTCGAGCGAGGCAGCCGGCGCCGACGCGGCGTCCAGCGCC
>NZ_CEVIVD010000030.1:3205-3941 GCF_982290655.1 Protofrankia sp. CiP1_Cm_nod3 | reverse complement strand
CGAGGCGTCCAACGCCGTTCCCGGCGACGAGGTGGCAGGCCCCGCCGGATCCGCCGGTGGCCGCTGGGTGTCCAGAGCCTCCTGCGCTCTCAGGACGTCCCAGAGCGACCGTGCCTGTGCTGACGCGGCATTCGGGATCGTCGGCACTGGTGCCGACGCCGACGCGGGTGGCGGCGCAGGCTGGGCGTCCGGCGGCGGCAGGAGGCCGTTGCCCAGGTCGACGGCGAGGTCGACGACCGTCTCGGCGAGCCGGTCGACCAGCCAGTCCCGCAGCGGGCCGGCGACCGTGTGCCGGCGGGACGGCTCCAGCGGCAGGCCCACGCTGGCCAGCACCGGCAACGACAGCCGCTCGTCGGTCGGCTGCGGCGCGCGGACGAGTTTCGGCACGTCAGCGGGCCAGCCGCCCTCGCGTACGAAGGCCCGCGTCTCGAACCCGGTGCGGGCCCGCTCCTCCACCGGCCGGTCGGCGAGCAGAGCGGGCGGGATCATCCCGCGCCGGACCCGGCCGAGCCAGCGCCTGCCGTCGAGCACGGCGATCTCCACGCCGTCCGGCGCCCGGTCCGCCCAGGTGCAGGACAGGGTCCGCCGGACGCCGTCGATCACGATGGTGACCTCGGTGAGCCCGGGCATGACCAGCGGAAGCGTCGGGTCGAGGCCCGCGAGAAGGGTGCGGGCCAGGGCGACCGCGTCGGCGTCGCGCAGCGGCAGCCGGACGACGGTGTCGTAGCCCGCTGGC
>NZ_CEVIVD010000030.1:0-3177 GCF_982290655.1 Protofrankia sp. CiP1_Cm_nod3 | reverse complement strand
AGCTCGGCATCGAGGGCCGGCACCCCGAGCCCGCCTACCGCGTCGATCGTTTCCCGCTTCGACCAGCGGACGCCGAAGCCGCCGCCCGGCGCGCCGGCGGCGTCCCCGGCGTCCCATGTCGCGCTCGACTGTGGCGCGGCGGTCGAGCGCGACACGATCGACGGGGTGTCGCTGACGGCCAGGACCGCGGCGAAGCCGACGCCGAAGCGGCCGAGGGCCGCGGTGTCGCGTTTGGCCGAGGCACGCAGCGTCGAGAGCGACTCGACCCCCGGCGCGGACAGCGCCGCTCCGGTGTTGGCGATCTCCAGCATGCCGCCGCTTCGGCTGCGGTGCTCGCCACCGCCCGGGCCGTGACCGCCCGGGCCGTGACTGTCGGGGCCGTAGCTGCCGGAGGCATGGCCACCGGGGGTGTCGCCGCTGGTCAGCGTTATGAGGACGCGACAGTCGGCCCCGGCGGCCTGGGCCGCGTCCACGGCGTTCTGGAGCAGTTCCACGACGAGGCGGTCGTGGTAGGCGCCGCGGGCGGCGTCCTCCTCGGCGTTCGCGTCCTCGCGGAAGCGGGCGGGGGAGGCGGCCCAGGCGTCCAGCACCCGGCGGCGGATGGCGGCCGTCCCGAACAGGTCGCCCGGGGTCACGCCGCCGGCGCTCGCGTCCACGATCACGTTCCCGTACGGCTGTGCGTCCATCGGCCCATCCTCCTCTCCGACGGCCCGGGCCAGCGTCCCGGGAGCAAAAAGATCAACGATCGCGTCGCGGCCCGGTCACCAGCCGATGACCGGCCACCGGCGCGTCGGCCGACGACCAGGCCGGTGGCCGCCAGTCGATGGCCGGCTTGCCGATGTGCCGGAATCGGCTTGCCGATGTGCCGGCCGATAATCGGACGGTGGCATCCGCGGCTCGTCGTGATGATCCGAAGCTGGTGCCGGCGCTGATCAGCCAGTGGCAGCGGATCGCGGACCAGGTGGACGCGTCCGCCGGCCTGGCGTTCACGCGGCCGAGCAGGCTGCCCGGCCGCAGCGTCGCGGATGTCGTCGGGCACCTGGCCAGGTCCATCGCCGCGCTCGCGGACGCGGCCGTGTCCGCGCCGCCGCCCGCCACCGCGCCGACGCTGTCCACCTCCGCCTACCTCGCGGGCTGTCCTGCCGGCCCTCCCTCTGCCGGTGGCCTCCTTGCTGGTGGCCCCCTTGCCGACGCCGGCCATCCCCCTGCCGGCCGGCAGTCACCGGCCGCCGGCATCGACGCCCCCGGGCCGGACAGCCCCGCCGGTTCCGCGGCTGGCGCCCGCTCGCGGCTGCGGGAGCGCATCGCCGCCGCGGTGGCCGCTGTCGACGGCGCCGACATCGGGCGTCTGGTCACTGTCACGACCGCCACCGGTGAGGGCCTGCCTGCCACCGGTGAGAGCCTGACTACCGGTGACGGGTATATGACTAATAGTGACGAATTTCTGACTACTGGTGACGGGGGCCTGGCCGTCGGTACCGTCGACGGGGGCCCGGCCGGCGGCACCGGCGGCGGGGCGGGCACCGGCGGGACCGGGATACGTCTCGGGGATCTGCTGCTCGCCGAGGTGGTGGCGGGTGTCGTGCACGGCCTGGATATCGGGGTCGAGCCGGCCCGGGACGCGCTGCGGCTCGCCGTGAAGGCGTGCGCCGGCGAGCTCGTGGCCCGCGCTCCCGGGCGTTCGGTGGAGGTCCGGGTGCCCCCTTTCGCCGCGGTGCAGGCCGTCGAAGGCCCGCGGCACACCCGGGGCACCCCGCCGAACGTGGTGGAGGCTGGGGCGGTCGCCTTCGTCGAGCTTGCGGCAGGCCGGCTGAGCTGGGCGGACGCGACCGCGGACGGCCGGGTCCGAGCCGGCGGCGCCCGTGCCGATCTTCGTCCGTACCTCCCACTGCTGCGGGTCGCCTGACCGGAACCACCCAACTGGGATCATCCGGCCTGCCGGACGGGCGCGTACGGGAGCGCCGGTCAGCTAACCATGCGTATCCCCCCGAACGGTGACCCGTTTCGATGGACGCCGGCCGTCGGAGAAGATCGGCGCAAGTTTGTCGTTGTGTACGCTTTTACGGACAAAAAGCGTACACAACGACAAACTTTCCTGGATCATGGTCTGTGCGGGTGGTCGTGAATGGGATCCGCGCTACTTGACCGGCGCTCTAGATGATCGTGCCGGGACGTCCGCTGCCTCCTGGTCGGTGGGATGATCGCCGTCCCGGCGGGAAGGTGGCCGGGCTGGTTCTGCCGGCGGAAACGTCAAATATGCCTGTGATGTCCGCTCCCGCCCGCATGAGTTGTAGATCGACGGGTGTAGGCCCGGGTCCGCACTGCTAGCGTGGACGCCGGACCAGTACCAATGACGTCCAAGGAGCTGTGTTGCGCGACGTCGGTGACTGTTCGACCTGCCCACCTGCCTGTTCGGCGGAAGGCCCCGGGTCCGCCCGCGTTCCGCGGGCTGTGACGGCGCGTGGTCCCGGCGCATCGGGTGCGGGAGCTGGCGGTTCCGGCGCGGGATGCTGTGTTCCCGATCACTTTCCCGACTGCTCCGATGATCCCGGTCCGCGGGACGCCTGCGGGGTCTTCGGGGTGTGGGCGCCGGACGAGGACGTGGCGAAACTCACCTACTACGGGCTGTACGCGTTGCAGCACCGGGGGCAGGAGGCGGCGGGCATCGCCGTCGCCGACGGCCGGGCCGTCCTCGTCTTCAAGGAGCTGGGGCTGGTCGCCCAGGTCTTCGACGAGGTGACGCTGGCCAGCCTGTCCGGCCACGTGGCCGTCGGGCACACCCGCTACTCGACGACCGGGTCGTCGACCTGGGAGAACGCCCAGCCGTCCTACCGGTCGTCGCGGCGTGGAGGCGTCGCACTCGGTCACAACGGGAACCTGACCAACACCGTCGAGCTCGCCGCCGGCCTCGTCGACACCGGCGAGGACCGGATCCGGGCGACCACCGACTCCGATCTGATCACGGCCATGCTGGCCGCCCATCCGGGGCCGACGCTGCGGGACGCGGCCATGGCCGTGCTGCCCCGGCTGGCCGGCGCGTTCTCGCTGGTCTTCTGCGACACCTCGACCCTGTACGCGGCCCGGGACACGCACGGGGTGCACCCGCTGGTCCTCGGCCGGCTCGGCGGGGGTGGCGGGGGTGGCGGGGACGCCCCGGCGGCCGGCTGGGTCGTGGCG
>NZ_CEVIVD010000029.1:18455-45011 GCF_982290655.1 Protofrankia sp. CiP1_Cm_nod3 | reverse complement strand
CCTGCCCAGCCCGCCGCTGTCCGGCCCATCACAGCCCCGGTCCGCCGGTACCCCGCATCTCGTAGACGGGCCGGCTTGCGGCCCGGTTCGCCTGTCAGCAGCCCTTGGTTCGCCTGTCAGCTCGCTCTGAGCCGGATCGTCGGCGTCACTCCCGATCCCACCGCGCCGGCCTGGCTCTCCGACACCAGGACGCTGACCGTGCCCCGCCTGGAATCGACCCGGACGGGCAGGTCCACCTGGTCGAGGAGGCGTTCACGACCGTCTCCCGACGGGGTGTAGAACACCTTCAGCGTCACCGAACGATCCTCCACGGCACGATCCTTCGCGGCACGATCCTTCGCGGCCGGAACATCACCGACTTTTGCACGGGGCCCGAGGCCGGTCGTGTCCACCCCGCCGGGGCTGATGGTGAGCTGGCTGGCCAGTGGCCGGTCCGGGCTCATCGGGAAGGAGCTGCGTCTGCCGTCCGCGGTCACCTCGATACGGGCCGCTCGGCTGCCGGCCGGTACCGACGCGCTGACGCCGACGGCGACGCTCGCGCCGTCGACCACCCGCAGGCGCTCCAGCCACGCCGCCGACGGCGATGACAGCGTCCGGTTGTAACCGAGGGCCAGCCTGAGCAGGTATGGCGACCGGTCCGGATGGTCGGCGACGACGTCCAAGTCGGCCTGCCCCCGCGACACCGCGTACAGCACCTGGCCATCCAGCGCCGGCGAGTTGGCCACCACCGACGTCGGGTGCATGAGAAAGGCCGGGTCGGCCGAAACGATGACCAGTGTGTGACCAGGCCGAGCATTGATCATGTTCAACAGATCACGATCACGCTGGGTGAAGTCCATGTTGTCCCGCAGCGCGACGACCAGGATGAACCCGCTGAGGACAAGACCCGCGCCGGCGACGAGACCGCTGGTACGCGGCCACGCCGACGCCATGTCCACCAGCCCGCGGGCTCCGAACAGGACGAGCGTGACCAGCACTGGCATCAGGTAGAATGGGCCGATGTAGCGGGTGCCGCCCCACAGTTCGGCGGCGTTCCAGGCGCCCCAGAACGCCACATACCCAATGATCAGGAGCAGGCTGCCGACACCGATGGTGAGCGCCGGTGCGGACGCCCGCCGGCGGACGACCGTCGCGACCGACAGGACCGCGAGAACGGCGCCGCCGCATGCCCAGGCGCCGAGCAGCCACAGATGATCACCGATCGCGGTGAGCCCTTCGACCAGCCCGAAGTGGTGGGCGGTGTCGGTGGGGAACAGCCGGCGGACCCCGAAGCCCAGCTTGTCCTCGGGCTCCAGGAGCGCGAACGGAAGCTGGAAGGGGCTGCCCGTCGCCGCCGCGTTGTAGCTGAGCAGCAGCGCGGCCGGAGTGGCCAGCCCCGCGCCCACCCAGCGCAGCATCCACCACCGCCGTCCCCGCGCGCCCCGCCACACCGCCCACAGCGCAAACGGGCCGAGGACCAGCACAACGTCGTACGGGCGTATCGCCGCCGCGAGCCCCAGTGCCAGCCCGGCCCCGGCGAGCGGCACCCGACGGTGGGTACGCAGGCCACGGAGCAGCCCGAACACCACGCATTCGGACAGGACGAGCACCGGCAGGTACGGCAGCAGCATCGCGCTCTGGAGGAGCACCAACGGTGACAGAGCCAGCAACCAGGCGGCGACGGCGGCGGCCCGCCGGTCGTCGAGCACCTCGACCCCGACAAGGTAGGTCATCCCGACCGCGGCAGCCGCGACAAGAGCGAGCGCCGTGGCCGTCCCACCCGTGATCACCAGGCTCATGGCCAGCCATCCGGCGACCACAGGGGTGTATTTCAGCACGTAGTGACCGTCGGTAACCACCGCCAGCCACGGTGCGTAGGAGTCGGCCGACGGTGGCGCCGACGGGAACAGGTCGCCTCCCGCCAACGTCCGGGCCTGCAGCAGGTAGAGCGCCTCGTCGTTGTTGATCGACAGGTAGGGGAACAGATGCCGGTTGATCAGCATCGCGGCGACGGCGCTGAGCAGGGCCGCCGCCGCAACCGTCCAGCCGGGCCTGGATACCGCGGCCAACCGCGACCGCGCAGCCACGAGCGGAGCCCGTCGCCCCGGCCCGCGATCCGGCTGACCAGGCAACCCGTGGTCGGGCGGATATCGACCGGAGAGCTTCGCGTGCTGGTCTGTAGACGGGTCCGTGGGTTGCGCACCCGGCGCGTCGCCGTCCGTCCGGGACAGATCCGTCTGCCCTTGTGGCGCTCGGATCGGCATCGGCGTCTCGGCCCCCCGCGTACTGGTCACGGACTGACGCTACCGACAGCTTCCGCACCGGCCGGGTACGGGTCCGCGTCCACACGGGCAGGGAGCCGACACAACGAACAATTCGGATCCGCCGAAGCAGCCACATCATGCCGCGGCCGGATCGAGAACCGTCACCGATGGTGATATATCGGCGAACTCTGCCGCTGGCGCAGTGACGTTGGGCAACGACTCGCCGAACGGCCCCTCTTCGGCCGTGTCCGTGCGATTTCCATCACGGTACCCCGTGCCGGTATCGAAGCGGGCCTCATCCCCGCCAGCGGGCTCATCCGCCCCGTCACGCGTGCCAACAGGCTCCCGTGCCGATGCCGCCTCACCCGCGGCCTGGCCGCCCCCGTTCTCCCCGCTCGCGCGTACCACCCGCCGGACCTCCGCGGTCTGCCTCGCAAGATCGACCGCCACGGCGTCGGCATCGACCTCGTAGACGACCCGGCGGTTTCCCTCGTGCGTCTCGAAGGACCTCTGCCGCAGCCGCCCGACCACGAGCGTCCTGTCCCCCTTGCGCAACGACGCGCTGACGTTCTCCGCCATGTGCCGCCAGCAGGTGACGGTGATGAAGACGCTGTGGCCGTCCACCCAGCGATTCTGCGTGCGGTCGAACCGGCGCGCCGTGCTGGCCAGGCGGAGGGAGCAGACGAAGTTCCCGTTCTGCGTGCAGCGCAGCTCGGGGTCGTCGACGAGGTTGCCAAGCAGCGTGACCGATGCCTCAATCATGGTTCCTCCCGGATCATGGGGTAGCCGGCCTGGTTCCGTGTGGCGGACGGTGGCTGTGACCTGATTAGCCCCTTACGTCCCGTCTCACACTCTCCAGCTCCGCGGCCGGCTTGGCACCCGCGATCCGCTACCTGTGGACAAACCGCATCCATCCACAGGCGCGAAGCCGCACGGATGCGCGATCCACCCTCGCCATGGCAGGGTGAGAGCTTTGACCACCGAAGGAGCATCGGACCAAACACGCAAAGTGCCCATTTGGTCTCATTCCGCTATCACCAGTAACCGCACTACGTGATCGCGACAGGAGACAGCACAATGGTGGTGCGCGCCCGTAGCTCAGCGGATAGAGCGAGTGCCTTCTAAGCACCAGGTCGCAGGTTCGATCCCTGCCGGGCGCACCGATATCCGCGTATTGCGCGGACAGATCTTCCCCGCCGCGCCAGCAGCTCTGGACGCGCCTTCGACGGCGAAGACGGCGACAGCCGAGGAAGCTTCAAGCGCTGACGCGGCCGTGACCACCGATCGGGCCTCGGCGGGCCGGCGGGTTGCTTGTCAGCTGGTGTACGGGTTCCTCGAGGTCATGGGCGTGCGTGCGACGTCGAGCACCGGCGGTGGGAAGCGGGGCCGGCCGTGTAGTAGCGGGCGCGGGTTCGGCCGACCGGTTCCAGGACCTGTGCGGTGGTGAGATCACGCAGGTTGCGCTGCGTCTGCTGCAGGCTCAGGCTCTCAGCATGCTCGTAGCGTGAGCGGCGGACGCGCCCGGCCATGGCCACATCGTGCAAGGCCGTGACCACCCGCTCGTCCAGACCGGAGGTCTCGGCGAATTCTGAGAGCGCGCGCCAGACCCGCCCGGAGCGGTCGAGCAGGCCCACGGTCTGGGCCTACTAGTGATAGACGGGTCAGGTTGAACCGGATCCAGCCGGAGATGTCCTGGTCGGGAAGGTATGTCGGGCCCTGGTCGGCGAGTTCGCGGTAGTACTCCCAGGCGTTGCCGGGACGGCCGAGCCCCACCTCGAACGCGCCGGCCGTGGACCGCGGACGCCGAACGCTCGGGCCAGCCGCGAGATCGCCAGCCGGGCTCGGGAGTGGCACGGGCGACCACACCGCGGGGCCCGTACGCCGTGTCACCCATGGCGCCCCGGCGCCCCTAGGCACCTCCGTCGTTCGAGACGCCCGGACCGCATCGACCCGGTGGGCCATCCCTGACTGTCCACTTGCCGACAGTTATTCCTGTCGTCGACACAAAAATTTAGTCTTGCAGCGTGATTCATGATCCGTGGGAGCCTCCAGAAGTTCCGCTCGCCGTCGACCTCGTGATCCTCACACTGCGGGGAACGAGCCTGCAGGTGCTATTGATCGAACGTGCGATCGAGCCGTACCAAGGTGCGTTCGCGCTCCCGGGTGGCTTCCTGGCCCACGTCGAGGAGGACCTCGGGACGGCGGCGCGGCGGGAGCTCGCCGAGGAGGCCGGCATCGAGGCCGGGAGCCTGTATCTGGAACAGCTCGGCGTCTACGGCGAGCCCGGCCGTGACCCGCGGGGGCGGGTTGTCTCGGTGGCCTACCTTGCCGTCACGCCGCGGTTGCCGGAACCGGTCGCAGGATCGGACGCCGCGGATGCGAGCTGGCAGCCGACGAACCGAGTCCTCTCAGGCGAGTTGGTTCTCGCTTTCGACCATCGTCGAATCATCACGGACGGCGTCGAACGCGCCCGGGTCAAGCTCGAGAACTCAGCACTTGCCACCGCCTTCTGCGGTCCCGCCTTCACCATCGGTGATCTCCAGGAGGTGTACGAGGCGGTCTGGGGGACGCCACTCGACCCCAGGAATTTCTACCGAAAGGTCCAGAAAGCCAGCGGGTTCATCGTTCCGGTGGGCAGGGAGCAACGGATCACTGTCGGGCGGCCCGCCCGCCTGTTCCGAGCAGGCCTCAGCTCCGTCCTCTCACCACCGATCACCCGGCCCGTCGCCCCTGCGGCAGATGCCGCCGACACGCACCCGGAAGAGGAGGGATGAGCGTGGCGAACACCCGGCCGATCGTCGTCCTGACGGCTCTCGACCTGGAGTACCAGGCAGTTCATGAACATCTGGTAGACGCGCGGCTGCACCGCCATCCGCAGGGAACCCGTTTCGAGGTCGGCCGATTGGCCGGCGGCCAATGCCGGGTGGCGCTGGCACACGTCGGTGTAGGCAATCAGTCGGCAGCGGTGCTCGCCGAACGCGCCATCGCCGAGTTTGCACCGGCGGCTTTGCTCTTCGTCGGCGTCGCCGGCGGCCTTCATCGCCATATCGCACTCGGTGACGTCGTCGTGGGCACTCACGTCTACGCCTTCCACGGCGCCACCAGCGAGGACGAAGGGCTCTGGGGGCGACCCCGCACGTGGCCGCTCTCGCACCGCGCCGAACAGATCGCACGCCACCTGTCTCGGACGAGAAGCTGGGCCCGGCCGCCAGTCAAAGCGGACTCCCTCCCACAGGTGCACTTCGGGCCGATCGCGGCGGGCGAGGTGGTGTTGAACTCCACCGTGTCGGCCCTGGCCCGTTGGCTTCACGACCACTACAACGACGCACTCGCCATCGAGATGGAAGGCGCGGGAGCCAGCCAGGCCGGGCTGCTGAACAGCTCCCTGCCCGTGATCGTGATCCGTGGCGTCAGCGACCACGCCGACGGCACCAAGGAGTCGACCGACCGCCACCTGTGGCAGCAGCGAGCCGTGGCGAACGCGGCCTCGTTCGCCGTGGCACTCGCCGAGGAACTGGCCGTGGACATCGGAAAGACCGATACCGCGGAAACGAGGATCGGGAGGAGATCCACCATGCAGGTACCGAACCAGAACATCCGCAACACCGCGTCGGGGAACGCCCGAGTTGGTGTGCAGGCCGGAGCCCTGCACGGGGGCGTGACCATCGGCGCGACCGGTGAGCAAGTCCCGGCGGACCTGTCGGCGGCGCTTGTCGGCTTCCGCAACGACCTGCAGAACGCACGCAGCGCCGGAACCGTGGACGAGGACACCTACGCGGTCGCCGAAGCCGAGCTCGCCGCAGCTGACGAGGCACTCCAGACGGATTCACCAGCGACCCGCCGAGCGCTGCTGGTCGCCCTCAAGAAGGTCCGTGGGCTGATCGGTGACGTGGCCGACCTCGCCACGAAAATCGGTGTGGCCATCACCATAGCGCAGGGATTGTCGTGACCGACGACTGGGGTTTCTCCTCCGGGTCAGGCGCCCAGCCCAGCCCGGTTTCGTCCTCCAACATCGCCGACGGTTCCTCTCAGGTCGGAGTCCAGGCCGGCGTCGTCCACGGCGGCGTCCACCAGTACACGGTCGCCCCCAATGCGAGTCCGGCGGAGAAGTTCGAGGCCGGTGTCCGCCACCTGGACGGGCGCATGGCCGACCAGGCACGCCAGCTCATGCGCGAGTTCGTGGTCAGCTCCGCGAAGTCTGACCGAGTGCGCTTCCACTGGCTGCTGGCACTGGTCAGCGGACGGTCGAGGGACGAACTGTCAGCCGACGAGTCCAGGCAGCTACGCGACTTACAGGAAGACCAACCCGAGCAGGGCGATGACCCCTGGGCACAGGGCCTGCGTGTGGTGCTCCTGCTGATGGACGCAGCCAAAGGCAGGAACACCGACATCACGGTGGCACTCAAGGAGCTCGATACTCTGCCCGACCAGCAGAAGGGCATGATCCTCCGCCACATGGAACAGTTCCTCGATGGTCCACTCGAGGATGAAGTGTGGAACCGCGCCATCGCCCAAGCCAACGACGAGCAGATGGCCAACGCACGTCTTGACCGGGTCAAGAAGTTTTTTCACCCGAACCCAGCCGAACCACGGACGCGCCCTCCACGCCCCGTCGACATCTCCAGGGAGACTCGGCTGCGCGCCACGGTTTCGGTGGTGGTTCTCGCCGCCTGGGCCATAAACGTCGCCGTGCGCCTGACGACAGCCGGACGGACGTGGACGATGCTTGGGTGCATGCTGATTCTCGCCATCGGCATTATCGCCGTCCGGCACGGGGTGTCCTGGAAGATCGAGTACATCGAAGACGAAGCCGATGCACTGCAGTCCTCCGGAACATTCGCGAAAAGCATCAATCGCGATCTCGAGTACTACGTGGCCAGATACCCACCGAGTGGTGTCACCCCCGCCGAGTGGCTGCAGTGGACGGCCAGGGCGCGGCGCAGCATCGCCAACGAGATCATCGGCATCTACTGGGAGCGTTGGATCGGCGCCAATCGGGTCGCCTGGCTGCTGCGGCACGAAGCATGGCAGATTCAGAAGATGCGGAGGGACGGGACCCACCTCTCTTGGAGCAGAGCGCAGCGTGCCGTGCCAGAACTCGGTGCGTACGGGCTGGTCGGGGTCACCGTACTCGCGGGCGGAGGTCTGTGGGCACTGGTGGCTACGGCCGGAATCGAGGTACTCTTGGCCCTGGAAACAACATTCGTCGTCACTGTGGCGAGCTACATCCATGTTATCGCCCGACTGGAGAAAGAATGCGAGAAGCGGCGATTCGCCGCCGAACAGGATCAGCACGAAAAGGTCAAGGCGGCACGACAGGCAGGATTCGAGCGGTGGAAGGCCTACCTAGCAGACCGGCCGGACGATCAGGAGATGGCACGGTGGCTCGACTGCGACCGCAGAATACTCCTCGACCGGGCGCTGCACCATTACCGACTGAAAGCGAGCAGCGTCATCGCCCACGCCTTCGTCGAGACACAGGCCGCATCAAGTAAACGAGGGCGAGTCCACCGAGGCCCGTGGCGTTACAACAAATACCAGATCTCGGTCTTTCTCCTCACCGCCGGCGGGGTTCGAAATTTCGTGTCGACCCTAGATTTCACCACGGGACGTTTCACCGAAAATGGACGGCTGAACTACCACTTCGACTCGGTCGCCTTGATTCGCGTCGACCGTGACGCCGAAAATGTGCAGAAACTCGAAATCGTCCTGGTGAACGGCCAGGTGCTCCGGATGCAGATGGCAGACACCTCACCGGAGGAGATCACGACGGGCGAGACGGTTGGGCTGGTGGCCAGCCTCACCCAGGACGCCGGCGGACTGCAGCACACCATTCACGTCCTCGAAGGAATCGCCGCCGAGGGCAGGAAATGGTTCCGGCGGACGGCGTCCGGTTGGTGACATAACCTCGCCGACGAGAAACGACTGTGATGGATGGGCGCTGCCGGGGTCTGTGGATGCCTGGGGCCGCCGGGTCGTAACGAGACGTCGGGCTTTCCGGCATGGAAACTACGTCTGTGGCCGGGCCGAAGGCCGGCAGGGCTCCTGCACTGACTGCATGAGCATGCGCGACGAAGCACACCAGCTGCTTGACGCGCTGCCGGAGGACCGGCTATCCGAAGCCGTGGGCTGCTGCGGCAGTGGGCGGCGGTGGAACGCGGCGAGCGCCCCCGTCGTCAGTTCCGTACGACGGCCGTCTTCGATGGCGAGCCGGATCTGGGCGAGCACGTCAAGGGAATCATGCGCGAGGCGTGGGGCGACGAGGATCGCCGCAGCGCGTGATCGTCGTCGACACCGGCCCCGCCGAGAACACTGATGAGCAGCCTTTCCTTGTTGACGGCGAGGAAGCTGAGAGCGGGCCCGGCGTCGATGACCGGCCGTACGGTCACCGTGTGGGGGCCGGGGAAGACTCGCCAGCCGCATCGTCGAGACCGCTCAGATCGATGTCGACGTCCGGCAGGTCGGCGCCGTCAGTCCACGCCCGGGGCGGCTCCCCTGCTTCGATGCCTGCCTCGCGTAGCTCCGTCTCCACAGTCGCGATCTCGATGCCGCGGAGCGTGGCCAGAGCCTGCGCGGAGACAACGTGTTCCAGATAGCCGTTGATCGCACGGGCGAGGAGCCGCTGCGGAGCCCGCCGCTGATCGGACCCGGCCTGCAGGGCACGGTACTGGTCGATCCAGCCGAACCGGGCCGCCAGCCACGGCGTGGCGACAGCTCGCCACTCCACTTTCACGGCTTCCGTGATGTATCCAGCCTGCTCCAGGGCGATCGCGGCGATCGGCGGGGATACCAGGAACCGTTGCGTCACCTGCGAAAGCAGCGCGAGGTCCATACCCTCAGGACCGCGGTCGCCAAGGAACCCGCGCAGCCCCTCCGCCGGTATGAGCAGGTGCCGGGCGAAGGCATCCGCCCGTACCTCCGCCGGTCGACGCTCGCTCCACGTTTCTTCCGGTGCCTCCGACCAGTCCTCGAACAGGACATGCGCCAGTTCGTGGGCGAGGGAGCTGCGCTGTCGCATGGGCCGGTCGGTCCGCGCCACGCCAATGAACACCGAGTTCCGGACTGGATCGCGCACTGTGAGCCCGTGCTCGTCCGGGCCTGCGTCGAGTACGGCCACGTCGATCCCGGTGGTCTGCTCGACGAGTGACACAAGATCGCCCAGGGCCTGTGTCCCCAGGCGATGGTCGCGGCGGAACTGCGCTGCCGCGTCCCTCCCGTCCGACTCGGCGTTCATGCCACCACCGGAAGCGGCGGGATGCCCTGGTCATCCAGATAGGCGTCCAGATCCAGGTAGTGCAACAGCTCCCGGCGCATCGCGGCCATCTCGGCATCGTTCGTGGCGCGGGCCGCGTACTGGGCACGGTCGGCCACCGATCCGACACCAGTAAGCTCCGCCACGGAATGACCGGTTGCGCCCGCGATCGCGATGATCTCCGTCATCTTGGCTACCCGATCACCAGCGACGATCCGGGACAGCGTCGGCTGCGAGATACCCGTGACCTGAGCCAAGGCCCGTTGGGTCAGCTGGGCAGCACTCATGGCGTGCCTGATCCGTTCACCCACACCGATTGAGTCCATACCACCACCCCCTTGAATCAGATCAAGCATACCCGATTCACGGCTGGTTCCGGCCCGTTCAACCGCACGCTTTGCAGGTCACCGAATCCGCTTCGGCTTCTCCGCCCCGGCGGGCATCGAAGATGCATCGCCGGGGCTGGTGGACCTTCAACGGCCCTGATCACGCGACCAAAGCACCACCGCGGACCGCGGACGCCGAACCTTCGGGCCGGCCGCGAGATCGCCGGCCGGGCTCAGGCGTGGCACGGACGACCACACGGCGGGAACCGCACGGCGAGTCACTCCACCGCCCCGGCACCTGGCACGCCCACCCTGGGCCACGTGCAGGCTGAACCGCTCCGGCGTCCGCACACACGCCCCCGGGGCTACCTGGTTCTTGTGGCATTCGTGTTGCCGCTGTGGCCGGCCCGGCGAATCTTCGCGTGAAGGGGTTCGATGGACACGGCCGGGCCGTCCGCGGCGGGTACGTGGGATCGGGCGGCTCGTTCCGCGTAGATCCTTCGTCATGTTCGTAGCTGCGCCGACAGGTTAGGGGTACGAGTCCCCTCGTCTCCACCGCCACGAACCAGGGCTTTCGCTGTCCTCCTCCCCCTCGATCAGGGGTGAAGCAGGGTGTCGACGTGACCGGCTGACGCGGCCCAGGGAGGCTCGCACAGCTATGAGGGGCCAGAGCGAGGGGGAGGGAGGGGGTGGCCGTGGTGGCAGGCGAACAGGACTACCGCAAGGCCATGGTGGATCTATCGGAGGGGTTCGGCGAGCGGCTGCTGGGTGTGCTGCTGGACCGTGCTCACGAGATGCCGCCGCAGCTGATCGCCCCACTGGTCGCGGAGGAGGTGAACAGGATCGGTGGCCGGGACATCTCGATCCTTCTGCAGGACTATGAGCAGCTGATGCTGACGCCGCTGCCGGGCCGGAGCCTCACGGTCGGGGAGCCCGAGCCGATCGACGCCTCCCCGGCCGGTACGGCATTCCTCCGCGCGATGGCCGTCGAACAGCCGCAAGCTGACGGCATACGAATGTTCCTGCCGCTGCTGGACGGTAGCGACCAGGTGGGGGTGCTGGCCCTCACCCTCGACACCGTCGACGATGACGACCGGCGGTTGCTGCGGCGACTCGCCGGCCTCGTCGCCGACATACTGGTCACCAAGAGCAGTTACACCGACCAGTTCTTCCAGGCCCGGCGCCGCGAACCGATGAGCGTGGCCGCGGAAATCCAATGGTCACTGCTGCCCCCGCTGACCATGATTACCCCGCAGGTCGCGGTAGCCGGCATCCTCGAACCCGCCTACAACATCGCAGGCGACAGCTTCGACTACGCCCTCAACGACGACATCCTGCACGTGGCCGTCATCGACTCGATGGGTCACAGCCTGGACGCCGCCGTGCTGGCGACGGTCGCGATCGGCGCCTACCGGCACGCCAGACGCGCCGATATCGGGCTTGCCGAGCTTTACATGTTCATGGACGCGGCCATCGACAAGCAGTTCGGGCCCGACCACTTCGTCACAGCGCAGATGATGCGTCTGGATATCGGAACAGGCCACCTGCAGTGGGTCAACGCAGGCCACCCGGCAGCACTGCTCATCCGCGATCATCAGGTCATCCGGGCACTGGAGAGTCCGGGAACCCTGCCGGTCGGCTTCGGTGGTGACATACCGCAGATCAGTGAGCAGACGCTCTGGCGCGGCGACCGCGTACTGTTCTTCACCGATGGCCTCATCGAGGAGCATGAAACCGGCGGAGAGCAGTTCGGCGAGGAACGCCTGATCAGCTCTGTTGAGAGTATCCGGGGCAGAAGTGTGCGGGAGATGGTGCGGGGTCTGTCCCATGCGTTGATGCGAGAACGGCGCGGGGTCACGACCGACGACGCGACTCTCTTCCTGGTCGAGTGGCGTGGGGGCACCGCCGACCATCTCGCCAGCGCAGATGTGTAACCAGGAAGAGGCAGGCAGGGGACGCCCGGTCGTCTCGGTTTCCGCTCGTTCGCGTGTGTCCGCTGCCGTCCGCAGATCCGTTTCCGCTACCCATACGACCTCGTGCACCGCGGACGTGGTCTGGGTCATGTCGGGCTTGGGGTCTCGCGTTGGACCCACGTCATGCCGGGGTAGCGCAGTCCTTCGGGCTGGAGCTGGCTCAGCTCTCGGATCTCCTGGACGGTGAGGGTGAGGTCGAGTGCGGCAAGGTTCTCCTCGAGCCGCTCGCGCCGTCGTGTGCCGGGGATCGGGATCACGTCGGGGCCTTGGGCGTGGAGCCATACGAGCGCTACCTGCGCGGGGGTGGCGTCGTGGGTTGTGGCGATTTCGCGGACGGCACGCAGGAGTCCCAGGTTGTGCTCGAGGGCGTCTTGCTGGAAGCGTGGGAGGCTGCGGCGGAAGTCGCCGGGGGCGGCGCCGTAGGCGAAGCTCATGCCCATCACCCGAGCCCCTGCGCGGAGGCGACCAGCCCGTGACCGCCCAGCGCACGTGTCGGCACCGACGTCCTCATCGACCCGCCGCCTCCGGCTTGGCGCTGAGTTCTTCGAGGAACCGCGCGAGTTCTGCGGATACCCGTGCTGGATCCTCGAGGTGGGGCATGTGCCCGCAGTCCTCGAGCACGACCAGCCGCGCGTTCGGCAGTAGCGCCTCCGCGGCCTGCGGGACCGTAACGGGAACCTCACGGTCGAGGCGGCCGTGCAGGAGCAGGACGGGAACAGGCAGCTCGCCGAGCTGGTCGCGGCGATCGTGCGTGGCGGCGTCGGCGAGCAGGTCGTCGATGAACCAGCCCGAGCGCAACAGCTGCTCGGACGTCCAGCGGCGGACACCCTGGCCGGCCTTCGGGCCGAACCAGGTGTCAACCATCTCGTAGAAGAGATCGTGGCGGCGGGTGCGCATCGAGGCGTGCCAGGCCGAGAACCGCTCCTTGTCGACGCCGTCGGCGAAGAAGTGCTGCGGCGCGTCCAGAAGCGCCAGCGCGGCGATCCGCCCATCGGATCCCAGCGCCGCCTCCAACGCGATGTTCCCACCCAGGGATGAGCCGACGAGGACAACGTCCCGGAGATCGAGCAGATCGACCAGTTGGAGGATGTCGCCGGCCACCGTCTCGACCGTGTTCCCGTGCGCCGGGTGGTCCGAGCGGCCGCAGCCACGCCAGTCAGGCGTCACGCAGCGAGCCTGCTCGTGCAGCGTCGCGACCTGTCCCTCCCACACACGGCCGCTCGTGCCCCAGCCGTGCAGGAACACGATCGGCCGGCCGTTGCCGCGGTCCTCGTAGAACAGCTCAACGCCGTCGCTCAGCTTTACCGTCGCCATCGTCGGACGCTCACCGTGCCGCGCTCTTGCGTGGAGCGCTGGAGCGGCGGTCGTCGGCCTGGCACGTCGCCTGCTGCGCGTCGAGGAAGCCGACGATGATCGACACGAACCGCTCCGGATCCTCGAACGGCAGCCCGTGTCCGCCCGGAACCTCCTGGTAGCTGGCACCGACGATCGCCCCAGCCAACGCCCGCTGATGACGAGAGGGGACGATCTGGTCATCAGCGCTGGCCAGCACCAACGTCGGCGCCCTGACCGCCGCGAGCAGGCCGGAGATGTCGATCCGGCCGTCAAGCTCGATCTGCCCGGCGATCCGCTGATCGACCAGCCCCTCGAAACCCGCGACCAGCTCGCCCAGCTCCCGCTGTCCGATCTCGGCCAGCAGCCCGGGGCTCATCGCCGAGAGCACCAGCGACCGGGCCAGCAACGCCGTATCAGCTTCCAGCAGACGCGCCCACAGCTCGAACATCAACCGCTCCCGCGGCCCCGACCTCACCCAACCCGCGTGCAAGAACAGCGACCGCACCCGCTCAGGCGCCGCCGCGGCCACCGCGGCCGCGAGCACCGCCCCCAGCGAATGCCCGACCAGGTCGAACTGGCCTTGCACCCCGCCCGCGTCCACCGCCACCAAGAGCTGCTCGACGAGCACCTCGACGTCGAGCGGCGCAGCGCTCGCCGGCGTGTCGCCAGCACCGGGAAGGTTCGGCGCCACAACCCGGCGACGGCCGCCCACGGCATCTATCAGCGGCTCCCAGTTCGATGTCGCATCGGCGCCGGTCCCGTGGACCAGCACGACCCCCGGACCGTCGCCAACCGCGACGAAGTCCAGCGCACCGCGACTCCCAACAGACGGCAAGGCAGCTCTCCTTAGGCCAGAACACAGATCAAGTTATGTCCCCTGAGCTTACACAGAACTCTGATGATGGCCAAGACACTGTCGATCGGGACTGTATGCTCTGGCTGTGTCGATGCCACCCGAACAGCGGATCGGCCTGCACATCAAGCGGACCGAGCAGGAGCTGATCGCCACCAAGACCGCGGCCCTGCGCCCCTACGGACTCACCGTCCCCCAGTACTCAGCACTTATGTTCATCGCCGACCAGCCTGGGATCTCCGCCGCCGCGCTCGCCCGCGCCTGCCTGGTCACGCCCCAGACGATGGCGACCGTGCTCACCAACCTGGAAACCAAGAAGCTCATCACCCGCCAGCCGCACCCCTGGCATCGCAACGCCACCGAACTCACCCTTACGCCCGACGGCCAACAACTTCTCGAACAGGCCGACGCCGTCGCCAGCGCGATCGAGCAACACATCGCGGACACGTTTACCCCCACGGAGCAGGCTCAGCTCATCGAGATGCTGAGCCGCGTCTCCAAGGTCCTCGCCGAAACCCACAGCGACACAGCCACGACTCCACTCACAGACGATTCACCAGCCTGAACCGCCCCGGGCTACCTGGTGAGAATGTGGGTGAAGTGGTGCGCGGCGATGGCCATACCCGCGTCCAGGTAGAGCCGGTGGGCGTCCGTCCGCGCCGGCCCGATGCCGGAGCCCGGCCGTACCTGGCCGCATCCGAGACGCCGGGCCTCCGCAAACAGCCACTCGAGGAGACGCCGGCCATATCCCTGGCGGCGGGCCTCGCCAAGCGTCGAGAGATCATCCATATACAGGTAGCGTCCGAAGGACAGAGCGGGCCCGACCCGGATGGGGCAGAACGGGCCACCCGGCCGTGTCGGATACCGCTAGGATCACGCCTTGTACGCGGAGTATCGGGGGGCGGATGGTGCACGGTCGACGTTACCGCCAGCGTGGGGCGGCTCCCACGTCATGATTGTCGACAGGGCCCGGGTGGCCGCGGCGCTGCCCGGCTACGACCTGGGCGGGCCCCTCGGCCAGGGCGCGTTCGGGCTGGTGCTGGCCGGCCGGCACCGCGGGCTGGACCGTCCCGTGGCCATCAAGATTCTGGCGGCGGGACGCGACGGGGCAGAAGCGGGGTTCGCCCCCGAGGCGCGGCTGCTCGCCGCGCTGAGCCATCCGCATGTGGTGCAGGTCTATGACTACGCCGCGACCGACGGCCTGCATCTGATCGTCATGGAGCTTCTCGACGGGGGGAGCCTGACCCGCCGCCGGGCCGGTATGCCACCCGAGGACGCCTGCGCCGTCGGCCTGGCCGTGGCCGCGGCCCTGGCTTACGCCCACGGCCGCAGTGTCCTGCACCGTGACATCAAAGCCGACAACATCCTGTTCGACGCCACCGGCCTGCTCAAAGTCGTCGACTTCGGCATCGCGAAAATCGTCGAAGGGCCCGACACCACCGCCAGCAAGATCATCGGAACGCCGAAGTGCATGGCTCCCGAGCAGATCGCCGAAGGCCGGCTGAGCCCGGCCACCGACCTCTACGCGCTCGGGGTGCTCCTCTACGAACTGTTCTCGGGGGCGCCGCCGTTCGACCCGCAGCTACCACTGCCCGTGCTCTGGCAGCACCACCTGCACACCATCCCCGCCCGGCCCTCCGGAGTACCCACACTCATCGCCGACGTGGTCCTCCACGCCCTGGCCAAGAACCCGGCCGACCGCCCACCCTCCACACGCGCCTTCGCTCTCGACCTGGCCCACGCCGCCGCCGGCGCCTTCGGCCCGGGCTGGATCACCCGTACCGGCATCGGACTCCGCCTCGACGACGACATCCGCACCGCCGGCGACCAGCCCTCTACCGCCCCGCGGGCACCGACACCGCCCGGGACGCGGAGGGATGCGCCACCGGGCAGGCCGGGCGTACCCGTCCCGGTATCCACCGACCGCGATCTCTATCCGACGATTGTCCGTGACGCGGGCCGTTCCTGGCCACCCACATCGGCCTCGGACAGGTCCGCCCCGTCCGAGCATGCTGACCCGGTCTCTTCGTCCCGGCGCCGACCGCGCCGGCCACGCACCACCGCGCTTGTCGTGTCCGCCGCGGCAACGGCGGTGCTGCTCGCCATCGCCATCGCCATCGCCGTCACAGCCTCCCGTGGCGAGGACTCCCCTGCCTTCAGCGTCAGGGCCTCCCCCGTCCCCCAGCCGCTGGGCTCCCCCCTGACCAGCCACACGAGCTGGGTGGAGTCGATAGCCTCCGCCCCGGACGGACACACCCTTGCCAGCGCCAACGGCGATGGGACCATACGCCTGTGGGACGTCTCCGACCGGACCGCCCCTCGCCCCCTGGGCGCCCCCCTGACCGGCCACACCGACAGGGTGCGGTCGGTGGCCTTCAGCCCGGACGGGCAGACTCTCGCCAGCGCCAGCCACGATCACACGGTACGGCTGTGGGACGTCTCCGACCGGACCGCACCCCACCCCCTGGGCGTCCCCCTGACCGGCCACACCAACACGGTCGTCTCGGTCGCGTTCGCTCCGGACGGGCGCACCCTCGCCAGCGCCGGCGAGGACCGCACGGTACGGCTGTGGGACGTCTCCGACCGGACCGCACCCCACCCGCTTGGCGTCCCCCTGACCGGCCACACCGACTGGGTGGGCTCGGTGACGTTCGCTCCGGACGGGCGCACCCTCGCCAGCGCCAGTGGCGACCGGACCATACGCCTGTGGGACGTCTCCAACCGGAGCACACCCCACATCCTGGGCACCCCCCTGACCGGCCACACCAGTTGGGTGGTGTCGGTGGCCTTCACCCGGGACGGGCGGACCCTCGCCAGCGCCAGCGACGATCACACCATACGGCTGTGGGACGTCTCCGACCGGAGCGCACCCCACCCCCTGGGCGCCCCCCTGACCGGCCACACCGGCTGGGTGTGGTCGGTGGCGTTCACCCCGGACGGGCGCACCCTCGCCAGCGCCGGCGGCGACCGGACCGTGCGGCTGTGGGACGTCTCCGACCGGACCGCACCCCACCCCCTGGGCACCCCCCTGACCGGCCACACCAACGGGGTGCGGTCGGTGGCCTTCACCGCGGACGGACGCACCCTCGCCAGCTCCAGCGACGAGGCGATACGGCTGTGGGACATGGGCTGACCAGCCCCGCGAACATCCCTGGGAGCCCGCGGTCACGCCCTGGCGGCACCTGAGGCCCGCCAACGACAACGGGCGTTGGGATTTTCCCAATCGATCAGGTAATCTGGCCGTATGGACGGCATCGGGGACCGGGTGTTGGAGCACATCCGGCGGGTCCGCCACACCACCCCGCAGCGGGACATCGCCGAGGAGATCGGGATGACGCCTGACGCGTTCTCACGCGCTGTGAACGGCAAGCGGGCTTTCTCCTCGATCGAACTGGCGCGTCTGGCCGACCTCCTGGACGCGGACATCCACTGGCTGATCACCGGGCAGCCCGACCCGAACCGGCTCGTTGTCGCGGCCCGGCACCGTTACGACCATGAAACCGGCCACCGGGACGTGCCCGGACGCGACGCCGACGACCGGGTGCTGCGCGACATCGCGTTGGCCTACCGGCAGGCCAGCCTGCGGCGGCAGCACGTACCGGCGCTCCCAGGCACTCCCGAGGGGATCAGAGCCGCACTGGGCGCGGATTTCGTGCGACCGTTCGCGGAACGGCTGGAAAGCCGTCTCGGCATCGACGTCGTCCGGGTCGCGGACCTGTCCACCGCGTACTCGTTCACCCTTGGCGGGCATCGGGTGATCGCGCTTCCGGCGGCGGGCAACTGGTTCCGGGAGAACTGGTCAATGGCCCACGAGCTGGGGCACCTCACTCAGGGCCACCACGACCAGGATCTCTCCCGGACGGAGTGGGACCAGTGCGAGGCGGCCGCGAACGCTTTCGCCGCCGACCTTCTGCTCCCCCGCGGCTCACTGGCCGCGATCGACTGGAACCGTCTCGATGCCGCCGGGCTGGCCGATCTCGTCTGGCGGTGGGGCGTATCCACCGATGCCTTGGCTCGCCGGCTGAACGCGCTGAACGGCCAGCTGCCCCCGGTGGTGGGCGAGTGGGCCGAACAACCGACCCAGCGCCTGTTGCGCCGTTACTGGGTGGCCGAATCGGGCATCGATGAGATCACCCTGCGCATGGATGCCGCCGCCCAGCGCCGGTTCCCCCTCACCCTCCAGGAGGCGCACCTCGCCGGAATCGAGTCCGGCGCACTCGGCAAGAACACGCTTGCCTGGATGCTCGGCATCGACCCGGACACGCTCGATGTCGACGTACCGTCAGTACCCGAAACAGACGTTGGCGACCTCGCCAGGGCGCTGGGCCTGTAGACCGTGGCCGTTCTCCTGTTCCCCGACAACACAGTTCTGATCAACTTCGCGATCCTCAACCGCATGGACCTGCTGGAGCGGCTGGCGAACGGCAACGGCCGCTGGTGCGCCACTGTCGCGGCGGAATGCGACGCCTCAGCCCGACAACCCGGTCTCGCCACGCTGGCCGAGGCCACGAACATCTTCGGGCCGCCCTGGTTCCCCGATCCGGCCGAACTCCAGAACACCCAACTCCTGCGCGACGAGCTCGCAAGCCCCCGCGATCGCCCCCACCGCCACCTTGGTGAGGCCGAGACACTCGCCATCATGATCCACCGCCAGGTTCACGGCTTCTTCGTGACCGACGACAACGACGCCGCCCGGCTCGCCACCCGCAACAACATCCACGTCGTCAGGACCTGGCATTTACTGAAGATCGCCGCGAAGGCGGACTGGATCGACGCCGACACCCTCTGGGGCTACCTCCAGACGCTGCGCGCCCGACGACGAGGCAGCTCGTCCGGCGTCACGGACAGGCCCTCTTTCGACAAATGGCTGGCATCCTGACACCGACCACAAAGCCGAGGACCACGACTTACGTTCCGGCTGTTCCGTGTGTTGGCGGGCTGTACAGGGCGGCGAGCGCCTTTGCGGCTTGGGCCATTGTTTCCCGTAGCTCCGGAGGGTCGAGCACTTCCAGGTCGGGGCCGAGGCGATTCCATGGGTTTCACCGGTTTATCCGTTGTGGTGACGCCCGCGACCAGTGTCCACAGGGGGCTATCCGCGGAGGTGCCGGTTGTCCACAGGTACGGACCGGCGGACGCGGCTGGTGGCCGGACGCCCATAGAGTGGCCGGGTGACCTCCCCTCTGGTCGACAGCCCGGCCGACGCCCCGCCGCTGGCCGACAGCGATGTCCGGCTGACTGACGGCGCGAGCGACGCCGCGCGGGTGCTGCGCCGTGTCTTCGGGTACGAGTCGTTCCGGGACGGCCAGCAGGAGATCATCGATCATGTCGTCGGCGGTGGCGACGCGCTCGTACTGATGCCGACCGGTGGCGGCAAGTCGCTGTGCTACCAGATCCCCGCCCTGGTACGGCCGGGCACCGGCGTCGTGGTGTCACCGCTGATCGCGCTGATGCAGGACCAGGTCGACGCGTTGCGGGCGCTCGGCGTACGGGCGGGGTTCCTCAACTCCACCCAGGAGTTCGACGAGCGCCGCGAGGTGGAGTCCGCCTTCCTCGCCGGTGAGCTCGACCTGCTCTACCTGGCGCCGGAGCGGCTGCGCGTCGACGCGACGGTCACGCTGCTCGACCAGGGCACGATCGCACTGTTCGCGATCGACGAGGCGCACTGCGTCGCGCAGTGGGGTCACGACTTCCGGCCCGACTACCTTCTGCTGTCCGAGTTACGCGAACGCTGGCCGGACGTGCCGACAGTGGCGCTGACCGCCACCGCGACCCCGGCGACCCACACCGAGATCACCTCCCGGCTCGGCCTGGAGGGCGCCCGCCACTTCGTGGCCGACTTCGACCGCCCGAACATCCAGTACCGCATCGTGTCGAAGAAGGAGCCGAAGGCGCAGCTGCTGGCGCTGCTGCGCGCCGAGCACACCGGGGACGCGGGCATCGTCTACTGCCTGTCACGCTCCTCCGTCGAGAAGATCGCCGAATTCCTGGTGGCGAACGGCATCGCGGCGCTGCCGTACCACGCCGGGCTCGACGCGCGCACCAGAGCCGAGCACCAGGCGCGCTTCCTGCGGGAGGACGGCATCGTCATGGTCGCGACCATCGCCTTCGGCATGGGCATCGACAAACCGGACGTACGCTTCGTCGCCCATCTCGACCTGCCCAAGTCCGTCGAGGGGTACTACCAGGAGACCGGGCGTGCCGGACGTGACGGGCTGCCCTCGACCGCGTGGCTGGCCTACGGCCTGCAGGACGTCGTGCAGCTGCGCAAGCTCATCGACGCGTCCGCGGGCGATCTCACGCACCGTCGGCGGCTGAGCGCCCACCTCGACGCCATGCTCGCGCTGTGCGAGACGGTCGAGTGCCGCCGCACCGGGCTGCTCGCCTACTTCGGGCAGCAGCGCACCGCCCCGTGCGGCAACTGCGACACCTGCCTGACACCCCCGCGGACGTGGGACGGCACGATCGCCGCCCAGAAGCTGCTGTCGGCTGTGCTCCGGCTGCAGCGGGAGCGCCGCCAGAAGTTCGGCGCGGGCCACCTCGTCGACATCCTGCTCGGCAGGAAGACCGCCAAGGTGATCCAGCGCGATCACGACACCCTGAAGGTCTTCGGCGTCGGCACCGAGCTCGGCGAGCCCGAGTGGCGCGGTGTGGTGCGGCAGCTGCTGGTGCAGGGGCTGCTGGCGGTCGAGGGTGAGCACGGCACCCTTGTGCTCACCGACACGAGCGCCGACGTGCTGCGCGGGCAGCGCACGGTCCTGATGCGACGCGAGCCGGAGCCCGCCGCCAGGGCCGCATCCACATCCACGGGCACGGCCGCGTCCGCGGGCACGGCCACATCCGCGGGCACGGCCGCGTCCAAAGGCACGAGGTCCCGCCGCGTTGCCGTGGCCGAACTGTCGGAAGAGGCGATGCCGGTGTTCGAGCGGCTCCGCGCCTGGCGCGCGGCCGTCGCGAAGGAACAGGGCGTCCCGGCATATGTGATCTTCCATGACGCCACCCTGCGTGAGATCGCGTCACGCCCGCCGGCCACGTTGGCCGAACTGTCCACCATCAGCGGCGTCGGCGAGCACAAGCTCGCCAGGTACGGACAACAGATCCTCGACACCCTCGCCGAGTGAACAGCCCCTGTTCGCCCGGTCCCACCCGGGACGGCCGTCGGTATGACCGCTGTTGCCACTCGTGCCATGGTGGCCAGGGATCACGGTCGGCACATTCAGTAGTGGTAGCGCACCTGAACGATGACCAGATCGTCGCCGCGCACCTGGTACACCAGCCGGTGCTCCTCGGTGATGCGCCGCGACCAGTATCCCGACAGGTTCTGGGCCAGTGGTTCCGGCTTACCGATCCCGACGGCCGGGTCCCGGGCCGACTCCTCGATCAGACGGTTGATCCGGCGGAGCATCTTGCGATCGTCTGCCCACGACGCATAGTCGGCCCACGCCCGTGCGGTGAACACGATCCTCATCAGGTCAGTAGATCGTGTTCCTCGGCCGCACCGGCGTCGGCCTCGGCGATACTGGCCGCGAGGTGCGCCGCGTTGGCGGGCGACCGCTGTAGATAGGCGGTCTCCTGCATGGAGCGGAACTGGGCTTCGGAGACCAGGTAGGCCGAGCCGTGCTTGGACAAGATCTCGACCGGCTCCTGGTCGGCATTGACCTGCTCGATCAGCGGGAACAGACGCTTGCGGGCCTCACTGGCGGTGACAGCCATAGCACCCTCCAAAGTAGTACAAGATATTGTACCACTCTAGTCGACATCCAGCCCCGCCCCGCCGACCATGCCAGCCGCGCTGACGATCGTCCCAATGGATGCCAACGACCGCTGGCGCGTACGTAGCGCTACCACCTGGGACTCGGGGAGCCGTCCGCACACCCGGTGAGCACCGGTATGAAACCCGGGGTGACCGGGATGTCGGATGGCTTTCCGCCATGGGATCCGATTGTCGAATCTCCGGTCCGGTCCGGTCCGGGCCACGTGGCCGCGGATTTCCACTGGGTGTCCCAGCTGTGTCCTAACGATTATCAACCGCATCCTCGACCGTCTTTTCCTGTAACGGGAAGACCCGGCCGTGACATCCAAAATACATGATCATGCATTCCTCGCGTCTCCGCATCCGCCGGGAGCACGTCCACATCGCGGATCAGGGGAGAGAGGGGGAGACAAACCGTGGATGCGCTCGATAAGGTGTCTGGGTGGTGAATCTGCGGATCTCGGATGAAGCCGGCCGACCGGTGGCGCTGACGGCGCCGGCCGGCAGCGGACAGGCGCCGGCGGGCTGCCCCGCTTCAGGACGCAGACCCTCGGCGGGACGTCGGCGGCTCACCGTCGCGCTCCGGGCGGGCGGGGAGCGCACGGCATCGGTCCACGGGTTTCCGTGAGCATGACCGCGGACGCGGCGGTAACAGGCAGGTCTACCCGCAACTAACGACCAACATCATAATCTGTGCCAGGCACGACGGCGTGCCAGCTCAGATGGGGATCCGGACCGGTCCGCACCGGATCGCGTCCTCGGCGTGCCGTGCGCCCACGGCCGGCCCCGGTTCCGGCCCTGACCCCGGTTCCGGCTCAGATTCCGGCTCCGGCTCGGTCACCGCGATTTCGGCGAAATCCGCCGACGTGGTGACGGAATTTTCTCAGCAACGTCGCTGAACCATTGTCCGGCCGGCATCGTGACTCCGGCGGATATCTCGACGACAGTGAGGGGGACGCGTGAGGACACGTTCGAAACTCTGGGCGCTGTGCGCACTGCTGTGCGCGCTCCTGGTGGGCTGTGGCTCGGACACGGACAACACCGGTCCGACGACTCCGTCCGGCGCGGCGACGGCGACACCGTCTGTAACCGGGACAGTGACGGTGTTCGCCGCCGCGTCGTTGACCGAGTCGTTCACCGAGCTCGGCAAGCAGTTCGAGGCGGCGCATCCCGGTGTGACCGTGAAGTTCAACTTCGCCGCGAGCTCGGCCCTGGCCACTCAGATCAACCAGGGGGCGCCGGCGGACGTCTTCGCCTCGGCCAGCCCGACGAACATGACCACGGTCGTCGACGCCGGCAACGCCACCGGCCCGAAGACGTTCGCGCAGAACAAGATGGCGATCGTCACTCCGCCGGACAACCCCGCGCACATCGCCACCGTGGCCGACCTGGCGAAGCCTGGTGTGAAGGTCGCGCTCTGCCAGGCCCAGGTCCCGTGCGGCGCGGTCGCGGCGAAGGTCTTCTCGAACGCGGGTGTCACGGTCACGCCGAAGACCTACGGCGCCGACGTGAAGGGCGTGCTGACCACCGTCGAACTCGGCGAGGTCGACGCCGGCGTGGTGTACGTCACCGACGCCCAGGCCGCCGCGGCGAAGGTGAAGAGCATCGAGATCCCCAAGGAGCAGAACGCCTCCACCACCTACCCGATCGCGGCCCTGACCAAGGCTCCGAACGCCAGCGGCGGGCAGGCGTTCACCGAGTTCGTCCTGTCGTCGACCGGCCAGGAGGTACTTGCCAAGGCCGGTTTCGCCTCTCCCTCCTCATAAGGGCTCCCTCCCCGCAGCCGGCATCCGCCTCCCTGCGCGAGCCCCGTTCGGGGGTGTCTCCGGTTCCCGTGAGCCGGAGGCACCCCCGAAGACGTCATCGGGGGCAGCTACGCCGCCTGCCCGACGCGCCCCGGTGCGCCGCTCGGCCGGGGCGGTGGTGGCCGCGCCCGGAGCACGGCCATGAGGATTCCAGGCCGGCACCGCCCGGCATATGTCCTTTTTCACCGAGACATCCGTCCGTTCTTCGCCAGGCATTCGACACGTCAGGTATGGTGCGGCCCGGCGGGCAGCCCGTCGATTCGCGCACATATCGTGTTTCCAGCTGGTAAAAGCGGGATGACCCGGTCGTTCCCGACGGCGGACGGCGGACGGCGGGTAACTGCTCCCGCCCGGCCCGGAAAACCCGTGACCGCGGCACCACCGGGCCCACAGCCGATGGGCACCGGAGCTCCACGGGCTCCCCGGCAGCGGCAGCGGCTGCCCGATCAGCCCTGGGAGCTGCGGCTTCATCCGGACGACAGCTGTACGTACCAGCAATGTCACGTATTTCCCGCCGCCCGGAAACGGGCCGGGCCAATGTTTCACGGGCCCGCCGCGAATGGCTCCCGAATCCCGGGTACTCCGGCCCGGGATTCTCCGGCCACAGTGCCCGGGCGCGCTTTTTCACCGGCACCGCCCGGCGACCGGCAGCGGCCGACAGCCGGTGCCCGTCGCAGCTAGAATCTGCTGAGCAGCCACCGCGAACGCGCCACAACGAATGCACGGCGCCACAACGAATGTGAGGTGTGACGTGGCGAGCGAGAAGCGCCGACTTCCCATGAACGTCGAGGGGCCTTTCTTTGTCGATTCCGAGTGCACCGACTGTGAGAACTGTCGGGGAGTCGCACCGGACTTCTTCAAGCACGACGAGGAGCGCGAGGTCCACTACATCTGCCGGCAGCCGGTGAACGAGGACGAGGAGGAGATGCTGCTGCAGGCTCTCGAGTTCTGCCCGGCCGAGGCGATCGGGCGCGTGGCGGCCTGACGGGCCGGGACAGCACGCTCACAACCGCTCCTACCAGGGGTTTCGCCGGGCCGCCCCACCGGCTCGGCGGGCCCGGCGGGCCGGGCAGGATCCGGCCCGCCGGACGGGGCACTGGCGGAACGGCCGGCGGGCGAAGCGCCGGCGAGCCGCCGGCCGACGGGCCGTGACATGCCGGCGACGAGAATCCAGAAGGATTCATCTGGTCTCGTCGGGTGACATTACGGGAACATTTTTTGCCGGCCATCACCAAGGGTAGATCAATATCTATCAGCGGGTAGTCGTCCGACAAGCGACTGACATACAGCCGACACAATGGCCGGTTACAAGCCCCGTAACGCTGCGATCATCGAAAATACGGTTAGCGTGGAAACCCTCGCCTGCTGAGGAGGGAAGTTGTCAAAGACCGCGCAGGATTTACCCTCGCTCCACGCTTCTTCTGAGCGCCCGGAAGCCCACCGTTGGTTACCGGCCCGGCCGCTCGGTCCAATGTCGGAGATGGCACGGTTACGGAAAACGCATCCAATGATGGAGGCGATTGTCGACGAGGTGGACGGTCGCCAGATGCGGGTCGGCGACCACTGGCTGACCGACTTCGCGTCCTGCAACTATCTCGGCTTCGACCTCGAGCCAGAGATCATCGCGGCGGTGCCGGAGTACCTGGCCAGGTGGGGCACGCATCCGAGCTGGTCACGGATGATCGCGACCCCACGGCTGTTCGTCGAGATCGAGCAGGAGCTCACCGACCTGCTCGGCGCCGAGGACAGCCTGGCACTCCCCACGATCACGCACATCCATCTGTCGGTCATCCCAGCCCTCGCCGGGCAGGGAACGATCTTCATCGACCGCAACGCGCACCGCTCCATCCACGACGGCTGCGTCATGGCCCGGGCCTGGGGCGCGACCGTGCAGCGCTTCGACGACAACAACCCCGCCGAGCTCGAGGAGATGCTGCGGGCCTGCCGCAGCCACCCGCGGCTGGTGTGCGTCGACGGGCTGAACAGCATGACCGGCAACATCCCGCCGGTGGCGGAGCTGGCCCGGGTGACCCGCGCGAACGACGCGCTCCTCTACATCGACGACGCGCACGGTTTCGGCGTCATCGGCGAGCGCCGGCCCGACGAACTGAGCCCCTACGGCAGCCGGGGCAACAGCCTCATCCGCCATGTCGGGGAGAGCTACGACGGGATCATCCTGGTAGCGGGCTTCTCCAAGGCCTACTCGTCCCTGCTGGCCTTCCTCGCCTGCCCGACCGAGGTGAAGAACCACCTCAAGGCGGCCACCTCCCCGCACACCTTCTCCGGGCCGTCCCCGGTGGCCTCGCTCGCGACCGTGCAGGCCGGGTTCGCGCTCAACGCCCGGCGGGGCGACGCGATCCGCGCGGATCTCCACCGCAAGACGGCCCGGATCCTCGACGGGATGGGGCGGCTCGGGCTGGCCTCGCCGAACCGGTCGGGCAGCCCGATCATCGAGATACCGGTCGGCGCCCCGGACCGTATCGACGCCATCGGCGACCATCTGTTCGACCGGGGGATCTACACCACCCTGGCGCCGTACCCGATGGTGCCGCGCGAGAAGGTGGGGTTCCGCATCCAGGTCACCGCGGCCAACACCGACGAGGAGATCAGCCACCTGCTCGAGGTGCTCGCCGAGGTCGCCGACATGCTGTCGGACGCCGCGCCCGCCCAGGACGGATAGCACCCGTACCCACCGTAACGCCACGACGGTCGTCCAGGACCGCACCGGGGAAACGGCGGAAGCGTAAGAAGCCATAAGAAGCCATAAGAAGCCATGAAGGGAAGCCCGACGGGGACCGGCGAGCAGCCGGTCAGGCCGTGCCCGGCGCGCGGATGGCCGGGCACGGCCCCAGACCTCCGGCCGGCGGACACCGGCCCAGCGGGGCTGTGCCACCGCGAGCCACCGCGGGCCACTGCCACGCCTGTCCCGCCCGGATGCCCACGGCACCTACCGAGCGTCGTGCCGACCTGCCGGGCCTACTGACCTGCCGGGCCTACTGGGCCTGCCGGGCCTGCCGGG
>NZ_CEVIVD010000029.1:6964-18217 GCF_982290655.1 Protofrankia sp. CiP1_Cm_nod3 | reverse complement strand
TGACCGGTAGCCGGCCGCGGTCAAGCCGCACCTCGGCATCCCGTGCCTGCCGCAGCTCCGTGAGAAAACGCACCCGCGGGATCTCGACCGCTCCCATGGACTTCGCGTGCGCGGTGACGAACTGCACGTCGACGAGCCGGCCACCGGCCGGCGCGAACCGCGCGTCGAAGTCGACGAGCGCGGCCTTGGACGCGTCGGTGCGCACGTGGAACATGGACTCGGCCATGAAGGCGGCGCCGACGAGCACGCCGAACATCCCGCCGATGAGCTCGTCGTCCTGCCACACCTCGACGCTGTGCGCCCAGCCGAGCCGGTGCAGCTCCTGGTAGGCGCCGGCGAGCTCGGTGGTGATCCAGGTACGCCGGGTGCCCTGGCCGCAGTTGTGCACGACGTCGACGAACGCGTGGTCGAGGGTGGTCGTCCAGTCGCACGCGCGCATCCGCTTGAACAGCGAGTCGGCCACGCGCACCCCGCCGACGGGCAGTACACCGCGCGGATCCGGGCTCCACCAGGCGAGATCGGCCCGTCCCCGGGTATCCCGCGACAGTTCCTGGACGTCGGGGGACAGTTCCTGGGCGTCGCGGGACAAGATGGGCGGCCGGCCGCCGGCCGCCGCCGGGTCACCGGGCCCCAGGGCATTCGCCACCGCGACCGGACCGCCGGCCGGCTCGTCGGGCGGCTCGTCGGGCGGCCAGGGAAAGACGCCCCGTCGGTAGGCCCCGACCAGGGTCGCCGGGGAGAGATCACCACCGAAGGCGAACGGAGCGTCACCGGGATCGGCCGGACCGACCTCCGCCACGGAGTCCCACACCGACCGGCCAGGATGCCGGGGCGGGCCGGTCAGGTCCGCGCCGCCCCCGCCCGGGTCCATGCCGCCCGGGTCCATACCGCCCGGGTCCATGCCGCCTGAGCCTGTGCCGCCCGCGTCCATGGTGGTCAGGTCCACGGGTGACCGGCGCGGGCGGGCTCGGCCCCGTCGGCCATCAGGTCAGCCGCTGTCACCCGCTCTAATCGGGACGGCGGGTATCCGCCCTCCCCGGAGGAGGAATACGCGCGGCGATTGTTGCGGTGCCACAGCAGCGGGGTCAGCTTGTCGGCGGGCTGGGGTGCGCCCAGGTAGAAGCCCTGGGCGAAGTCGCAGCCGTAGTCGGCCAGCCGGCCCATGGCCGTCTCGGTCTCAACCCCCTCGGCCACGATCCGTAGGGCCAGGGAGTGCGCCAGCCCCACCGTGGACTGCACGATGGCCGCCGAGAGCGGGTCGGAGTCGAGGTGGATGACGAACGACTTGTCCAGCTTGAGCACGTCCACCGGCAGTTCCCGCAGGTAGGCCAGGGACGAGTAGCCGGTGCCGTAGTCGTCGACGGCGATGCGGACCCCCATCTCCCGCAGGCTGCCGAGCACGGCCGCGGTCCGGATCCGGTCGAGCATCAGAGCGGTCTCGGTGATCTCCAGTTCGAGTGCCCTCGGCGGCACCCCCTTCGCCGTGAGGAGGTCCCTGACCTCGGCCGGGAATCCCTTGTCGAGCAGGTTGGGCGCGGAGAGGTTGACCGCGACACCGATCTTCAGGCCGGCGTCCCACCACTGGCGGCACTGGTCGAGGGCCAGCCCGAGCACCTCGAGGGTCAGCGTGCGCATCAGCCCGGTGTGCTCGGCCATGGGCAGGAACTCGTTGGGCTGGAGCAGCCCCCTGGTGGGATGCTCCCAGCGCACCAGGGCCTCCACCGCGTGGCAGATGCCCGTGCGCAGGTCGACCTTCATCTGGTAGTGCAGGCGCAGCTGGTCCTGGCCGAGCCCGGCCCGCAGGGTCTCGATGACGTCGAGGCGGTCGAGGATGTGCAGGTCGGCGCCGGGCCGGTAGTGCTCGATCCGGGTACGGGCCGCCTTTGCGGCGTACATCGCGATGTCTGCCCGCTGCAGCAGGACGTTCCCGGCCACCGCGTGATCGGGATAGACCGCGACCCCGATGCTGGCGTCGACGTGGAAGCTCACCCCGTCGACGTCGAACGGGCCGTCGAGGGCGGCCAGCACCCGCTCGGCGACGGCCCGCGCCGCGGTGGCGTCGGCGTCCTGGAGGAGCACGGCGAACTCGTCGCCGCCGAGCCGGGCCAGCAGGTCCGTCGGGCGCAGCGCCGTCTCGATCCGGCGGCCGACGAGTTTGAGCAGGTCGTCGCCGACCTGGTGGCCGAGAGAGTCGTTGATCTCCTTGAAGCGGTCCAGGTCGAGCACGAGCAGCGCGAAGCGCGTGGCGCCGCAGTCGCGTGCCTCCTCCTCGCTGAGCAGCTCGAAGAACCCGCGGCGGTTGGCGAACCCCGTCAGCTCGTCCGTGCGCGCCTGCATCTTGCTGTCCACGAGCTGGCGGACCTCGGTGAACGTGATGCCGGCACGCACGATGGCGGACAGGATCGTCCCGGCGGCGAGCACGACGGTCAGCGGCGGCAGCCTGATGAAGGCCCCGACCACCAGCAGCGTGAGCGCGCTGACGGCGAAGAAGAACGGGATGAACAGCATCTCCCAGCCGGCGACCCGGTCGGACATCTCCCGTGGGGCCCGTTGCCACGCGGCGCAGGCCGGCAGGACGAGCGCGAGCGCCCAGAGCGCCTCGACCGGGCCGCCCGGAGTGTAGGTGCCGCCCGCCATCGCGCCGGTGACGATCGTGTCGGCGACCGCGAAGCCGGCGAGGGAGATCCCCAGCAGCCACCAGGCCTTCTCGGGGCGCCAGCCCCGCAGCCCGAACGCACTGGCCACGAGCACGAGCAGCATCAGGTCGGCGAGCGGGTAGGCGATGTTCAGGCCGAGGACCGACAGCCCCGCCGGGTTGTCCACGCCGATGACGGCGGCGGCGAGCCCGCTCGCCAGCGCGGCCACGCCGAGGCCGCCCACCAGCGCGTCCAGCCACAGGCTGGGGTGAAACCGGGTGACCCGCCCACGCAGCAGGAGGATCACGGAAATACAGGTGGTCGCGTAGAACACGAGCCAGCCGATGTCCGCCGGCGACGGCGACGGCGCGTCGGCATGGTTCATGATCTCGGTGAAGTAGATGCTGCCGGCGCCATAGGACAGCAGGCCGGTGCCGAGCACAGCCCAGGCGAGCCGCTCACCGCGGACCAGAATGGCACGCAACATACAAAAGCCACCGGCGGCGATGCTGAAGCTGTTGCCCAGCCACCTGTCGGCCTGGTTGACGATGGACGACACATCACGTAGGCCGACGAGCGTCGTGACGGCGAAAAACACGGCCGCCACCAGCAGCACGACCTGCCCCGCACCGATCAACCGCAGCCGACGAGCGGTGTGAACTGACATCGTCAAGCGGTCATCTCCCCATTATCGCGTCAGCGGGATACATTCTGGCATCACGACACCTATTCATCCTGAACCACCCACCCGGTAACCCCGGCCCGGGTCAGCGGCTCGAGGGCACCAGGGCCACCCGCGGTACCGGTGAGGGTCATTCCCGGGCTGCCGTCGCCCCGCCGGGATGCGGCTGGACGGCCCTGCCAGCTCCCATGACCCCGGTGGGCCAGGTGTGGCGTGACGACCACGCTCCCACCGCGCCCGGAACACCTGGATCACCAAAGGCGGGTTACTTCCGCGGGGAACGCTCCCGCACCGCTAGTTCAACACCGTCTCGCCACGACGGCACGCCGAAGCCTCCCGGCATCCAGCCAAAGACGTCAAGAGGTCGACGAAAAGTCGAGCAGGTAAACACACATCGTATAAGCGGACGCCAACGGGCCGCAATCGACATGAGCCCGTCACGCTCCGTACTGTCGAAGCGTGGCGGGCTCAAAGCGTGCGCACCGGAACACGGATATGTATCGCCCCGGCATCTGCACCTGCATCTGCATCTGTTTTTGCACCGTATACCGATCTCCGGCATTACCGAAAGAAGGCTCGATTCTTCGGTTGACTGCCGATAATCGATCAACTACGGATTTCGCGTCCGATCACTCCGACCGGCGGGCGGCCCGGTGCGGCATAAGGGCGTTCGGGGGAATGACGCCGAGCCGGCCCTCCTGGTAGTCGGCCACCGCCTGGCGCAGCTCCTCCTTGGTGTTCATCACGAACGGCCCGTACATCTCGACGTGCTCCCGGATCGGGCGCCCGCCGAGCAGCAGCACCTCCAGCCGGCCATCCGCCCCGGGCTGCCGGTCGTCGGCCGCGAGCGTCAGGTAGTCACCGGGGCCGAACACGGCGAGCTGCCCGGTGCGGACCGGCCGGCCCTCGCCGCCGGCCCGTCCCGAGCCGGCAAGGACGTAGGCCAGCGCGCTGAAACCCGGCTCCCAGGGGACCGTCAGCCGCGCGCCCGGGAACAGCGTCGCGTGCATCATCGTGATCGGCGTGTGGGTGGCACCCGGCCCATGGTGACCGGCCGGGTCACCGGCGAGACCGCCAGCGATGATCCGCAGCAGCGCGCCCGCGTCCGGCGACGCGAGCAGTGTGACCTGGTCGCCTTCGATGCTCTGGTAGCGCGGCGGGCTGAACTTGTCCCGCGCCGGCAGGTTGACCCACAGCTGGATGCCGTGGAAGAGGCCGCCGCTGACGACGAGCCGCTCGGGCGGGGTCTCGATGTGCAGGATGCCGGCGCCCGCGGTCATCCACTGGGTCGCCCCGTCCGTGATGACCCCGCCCCCACCGTTGGAGTCCTGGTGCTGGAACGTCCCATCGATCATGTACGTCACGGTCTCGAAGCCGCGGTGCGGATGCCACGGCGTGCCCTTGGGCTCACCGGGCGCGTAGTCGACCTCACCCATCTGGTCCATGTGGACGAAGGGGTCAAGATCGGCAAGGCTGACCCCGGCGAACGCGCGGCGGACGGGAAAGCCCTCGCCCTCACGGCCTGACGGCGCGGTCGTGACCGACCGGACGGGCCGCTCCAGCTGGCCGGGCAGAGGTACGGCCAGGCGCGGCAGGGTGGTTGTGTCGGCGGTAACGGCAGGCATGCTGTCCCTCCCAGATTCTCGTTGCTGTTGCAACTATCGGAGGATGACAACCCCGGATCGTCCGGATCCCTTCCCGGCGGCCATGGACGACCGCCGGATCCACGGGACCCTGGACGGCCACCGACCGGACCGTGGACGGCCGCGGACGGCCGTCTACTACGATCATGACCGTTACTGTCCACGGCTGTCCACGGCTGTCCGCCCGCCCGGAGCCGGTCGGCCGCGCGTCCGGCCGACCGGTCCGTCACATACCCATCCGGCCGGTCACGCATCCGTCAGACCAGAGCCGGTCCTGGAGCAGGGCCGCCCGGGTCAGAGCGCCGTGGCGATCGTCTCCGCCACCTGCTCCCGCCGCCTGGCCAGGTCGGCCTCCTGCGCCCGCGCCCGGTCGAGGCCGTCGGCGATGTCGGCGTCCCGGCGCATCAGCGCGGCGAGATCGAGACCGGCCAGCTCGAGGACGCCCATCCGCTCGTAGGCGGTGCGGACTTTCTCCCCCCACAGGCCGATGTCCTTCACGCACGGCACTATCCGGCTGAACAGCAGCTTGCGGAAAGCCCGCATGTACTCGGAGGTCTCCACCGCGGCGAGACAGGCGTCCACGTCGAAGCCGAGGTTCTCCCAGACCTCGGCGCCACGCAGCCGGTCACGCATCAGCCAGCAGCTCTCGGCGACGAACTCCTCGCGTTCGTCGAGCTCCCGGCGGGACAGCTGCGCGTAGTAGTCGCGCAGCGCCAGCCGCCCGAACGCGATGTGCCGGGCCTCGTCCTGCATGATGTAGGAAAGGATCTGCTTGGGCAGCGCCGCCGTGGCGACGTCCCGCAGGACGCCGAAGGCGGCCAGCGCGAGACCCTCGATGAGCACCTGCATGCCCAGGTACGGCATGTCCCACCGGCTGTCACTCAGCGTCGTCGCCAGCAGGGAGCGCAGCTCGGGGTTGATCGGGTACAGGAGGCCGATCTTCTCCGTCAGGAAGCGGGAGTAGATCTCCGCGTGCCGCGTCTCGTCGATCGTCTGGGTCGCGGCGTAGAACTTCGCGTCCATGTCCGGGACGGACTCGACGATCCGGGCGCTACAGATCATCGCGCCCTGCTCGCCGTGCAGGAACTGGCTGAACTGCCAGGCCATCAGATGCTGGCGCAGCTCGCCGCGCTCCCGCCGGCCGAGCTTGTCCCACAGCGGGAGCCCGTAGATCGGGACCGTCCGGTCCGACAGCCCCAGGGGGTGGTGCGGATCCACCTCCTGTGACCAGTCGATCCTGGTCGTGGCGTCCCACTGCTTGTCCTTGCCCTGCTGGTAGAGGGCCAGCAGCCGGGCCCGGCCGTCGGCGTAGTCCCAGGAGAACCGGGCGTCGCCGGCCATGGGGATGCTCCAGGTGCGGTCGCCGGCCGACGCGTCGTAGCGGTCATGTGCGCTGATGGGCCGAACCTCCAGTCACCAGGCCCGGGCCGGCCGGCCGGCAGCGCGATCCCGGTCGTCCGTACCGCCGGCGGCCGCTCGCGCGGACCGGGGAGGCAGCCCCGACAGGACGCCACGACGAACCGGCCGCCCTCGGCCGGGCCTGTCGCATCCGCCCACATCGTCCATGCCCACATCGTCACGGTACCTGGTGAGTCACGCCACCCGCTGGACAGCCGCCGTGCCGCTGGACGGACAGCATGTCGTGGAACAGCCGCCGGACAGTTGTCCCATCGACCGCCGCGTCGATTGCCAGTCGAGCGCCACGTCGATTGCCGCACCGACCGCCGCATCGGCTGTCATGCCGAGGCCACGCCGGCGGGCTCACCACACACTGACATCGGGTGGTGACGCGGCCGGGCATCATCCCGTCCGCCCCCGCGGGCTCATCTCCTGGGGGGGGTGAAGATGCTCGACACGCCGCCGGTAAAGTTAATGGTTTGTGACAACTGGCCCCGAAAGCCGGCTGGACCGCTACCGTCGGGGCCGTGGACCGCATCTGCAGTCGACCGGATTTCCTGCGACAAGAACGCCTGCGAGCGGCGGGACGGCTCCGGAGCCGTCAACGTCCCCGTGACAGCCATCGCCACCGCCGGGTGGCGGTCCGGCCGCCGGGGCGCCCGGCCTGGCGCCGCTGACACCGGACGGTCCGCCCCTTCGCGGGCCGGTACAGCGGCCCGGAGCGCCCACCGGCTCGACGGCCCGCCGTACGCGATGTCGCGGAAGCCGCACGCGATGTCGTCGCAAGGGCGCGGGTGCCGACGTCCGTGCGCGAAAACGGCCCATCGATGAGTGACAAATCACATTTTCGTCATGTTCGGGAGATGATCGCCGAAGCCGCGCGAGCGCTCGGCGGCGAGTTTCCCGGCCAGGACACGGTGACGATCATCGGTTCGCCGCAGGCCCTGCCAGCACGGCTGCCGGTCAGCGCGCTCGCCCAGGCGAGCGTGGCCGTCGTCGGGCTCGCGGCCGGCGAACTCAACGCCATACCCGCGGAGGCAGCCATACCCGCGGGAGCGGGCCCACGCGGCGGGGAGCCGCTGACGATCGACAGCGGCGCGGTGGCCGCGGCCTTCACCAGCGAACGGCATCTGCGCCTCGACGGCCGGCCGCAGATCGGCATGGATCCGCTGTCGGCCTTCCTGCCCACGGCGGACGGCTGGGTGCGGCTGCACGGCAACTACCCGCACCATCGGGCCCGGCTGCGGGCGGCGCTCGGGATCGCCGACACCGCGACCGATCCGACAGCCGCGGTCAGGGCGGCCGTGGCCACGCTGCCCGCGACCGAGGTCGAGGACAGGGTGGTGGCGCACGGCGGCGTGGCCGCGGCCGTACGGGACACCGCCGGGTGGCGAGAGCACCCGCAGGGCCGTGCCCTCGCCGGGCTGCCCCTGGCCGGTATGCACCGCCTGGGCGACGGGCACCCGCCCGGCGCGGGGCATCGCCCGGCCCGCGAGCGCGGCCGGCCCGCCGCCGGGATCCGCGTCCTCGACCTGACCAGGGTCATCGCCGGCCCGATCGGCACCAGGACCCTCGCCTTCCTCGGCGCCGACGTCCTGCGGGTCGACAGCCCGCGGCTGCCCGAGATCCCGGCCCAGCACCTCGACACCGGCCCGGGCAAGCGATCGGCCTTTCTCGACCTCGGACGCCCGGCCGACCGACGGACGTTCGAGGAGCTGCTGGCGTCCGCGGACGTCGTCGTGAGCGGGTACCGCCCCGGGGCACTGGACCGCTTCGGGCTGTCGCCGCGGGCGCTGCACGAGCGGCGTCCCGGCATCGTGGTGGTGACGCTGAGCGCATGGGGACCGGCCGGGCCGTGGGCCGGCCGGCGCGGGTTCGACAGCATCGTCCAGGCTGCCACGGGCATAGCCACGACAGAAGCCGGCGACGATCCGGGCAGCGGCCGGCCAGAGGGCCGCTCGGAGGGCCGGTCAGGAGATCGGTCAGGAGATCGGTCAGGAGATCGGTCAGAAGGCCGGTCAGAAGGCCGGCCAGGGGTGCTGCCCGCCCAGGCGCTCGACCACGCCACCGGCTACCTGACGGCGGCGGCCGTCCTGCGCGCTCTCACACTGCGCCACCGGGAGCCCGGTTCCTGGCATGCTCAGCTGTCACTCGCCCAGACCGCCACCTGGCTGCTCGCCCAGCGCGCGAGGGCTGATGGGAAGACCGGTGAAACCGGTGGAGCCGTCACCGGCGATGCCACGGCCGGTGGCGCGGCCGTGGCGAGCGCCTCCAGGAACGCCCCGGCGGTCGACGTGGCGCCGTGGCTGGACACGGTTGACAGCCACGGCGGGCGGCTGACCTACGTGCTTCCGCCCCTACGGGTGGCCGGCGGCCCGCGCACCTGGTCCCATCCGCCGCTCCCGCTCGGCGCCTCGTCCCCGGCCTGGCTGTGATCAGGCTGCCTGCGATCAGGCTGCCTGTGATCACGATGTGGCGGCCCGCGACCGGCGACCGGCGACGGGCGGGCCCGCGCGTGACGTTCCGGCCCGGAGACCCTATGGTCAACCAGATATGGATCGCCTCGTCTGGATCGACTGTGAGATGACCGGGCTCGACGCCGCCTCGGATCTCCTGCTGGAGGTCGCCTGCCTGGTCACCGACAGCGAACTGCATGTTCTTGGCGACGGCGTGGACGTGGTCGTGTCCGCGCCGGAGAGCGCGCTGGCCGGGATGGATGCCGTCGTCCAGCAGATGCACGCCGCCTCGGGACTGACCGAAGCCGTACGGGCATCGACGCTGACCGTTGCCGACGCCGAACGGCAGGTGCTCGACTACATCCGCGATCAGGTCCCGGACGCGGGCAAGGCCCCGCTGTGCGGCAACTCGATCGCTACCGATCGCAACTTCCTCGCCCGGTACATGCCGGCGCTCGACAGCTACCTGCACTACCGGATGGTCGACGTGTCGACCGTGAAGGAACTCGCCCGGCGCTGGTACCCGCGGGCCTACTACGCGGCACCGGCCAAGCGCGGTGGGCACCGCGCCCTGGCCGACATCCAGGAGAGCATCGACGAGCTGCGCTACTACCGACAAGTGATCTTCGTGCCGCAGCCGGGACCCACCAGCGAGTTCGCCCGGGCGGCGGCCCAGGAGATCACCCAAACGGCAGGCCGGGAGACCGGCGCGGGCGACGACGCGGGCAGCCTGCCATCCGCACCGACGGGCGCCGCCTCGGCGGAGACCGCTCCCGCAGCGACCGCTCCCGCAGCGACCACTCCCACGAGCCGCGCCCCGGCGGATGCCGCGCGGACCCCACCGGCGGCCGTCTGAACGGCCGGGGCGGCCGTCCGGGCACGGTCACCATCCACCGGGGCAAGGTCACCGTCCGCCGAGCGCGGCCGCCATCGGGAAGTGGTCACCGTCCGGGCACGAGCCCGGCCCGCCGGTGGCACCGCAAAGCGTTTCGCCAGAAGGACAATCGACCGGTACTATGGGCCGGGCCTGAACAGTTGGCCGGCCAGTCATGGGTGTACGCCCCAGCGGGTGCGCAACCGCTGACGGCCAGCGGTTCGGTTTTGATGTGTGGTTCTTCAGCACGTGGTGGGTGTAGCTCAGCTGGTAGAGCACCGGGTTGTGGTCCCGGGTGTCGCGGGTTCAAGTCCCGTCACTCACCCTCGGTTGGATCCTGTTCGGTGGCCTTCGGCCACCTTCCCAGGCTCCCGCGTCATGCCGGCCCAGGGGGAACCCCCTGGGACCCCCATGTCAGGGGGATTCCGTCCCCCCTGCACCCCCTGGCGGCTGGTCGAATGCCTGCCTGGTACTGAAATATCGATCATTGTGTCTGGTTATGGCGCTGGGATGGCGATCTCGGAGGGTGACCCGGGGCCGGCGGGCCGGCGACGATCGCCTGGAGCGTGTCGCCGGCGGCGAACCGGGCGATCTGGTCCCGGAGAAACGCGGCGGCGCGGGGCTTGAACGCGCTGGTGTTGCCGCCGAGATGCGGGGTCAGCAGCACACCGGGCGCGGACCACAACGGGTGATCATCGGGCAGCGGCTCCGGCTCGACGACGTCGAGGGCCGCCAGCAACCGCCCGTCGCACAGTTCGCGCAGCAGGGCGTCGGTGTCGACGACCGCTCCCCGGGCGACGTTGACCAGCAGCGCGCCGTCCGGCATCGCGGCGAGGAACCGGGCGTCGGCAAGGCCGCGGGTGCTCTCGTTGAGCAGGCAGGCCAGAACGACCACGTCCTGCTCCGGGAGCAGGGCCGGCAGCTCGGCGGCCGCGTGGACATGGCCGCGCCCGTCGTCCCGGGCCCGGCTCGCGACGCGGGTCAGCGACACCTCGAACGGCTCGAGCCGGGCGGCGATGGCCGTCCCGAGGCCGCCGGCGCCCACCACGAGCACCCTCCGGTCCGCCAGTGAGCGCAGGGTGCGCGGCTGCCAGCGCCCCCGTTCGGCCCCGGCCGCGTGGACCGCGGCCGGGATCCCCCGCAGCTGCGCCAGGGCGAGCCCCACGGCCAGTTCGGACGTGGAAGCGTCGTGCACCCCCGCCGCATTACACAACGTGACCCTCGGGGACACGTTGGCGATGGCATCCTCGTAACCCGCGGTAAGCGTCTGCACGACCCGGAGCCGGGGCAGGCCGTTGACCAGGGACCAGTCCGCCTGCTTCATGTACGGGGGGACGAGGAACTCGGCGTCCAGCACGCCCGCCCGCCGCGGGTCGGAGCCGGCGTCCCACACCACGGCCCGCACGGCCGGGACCGGGCCGACCAGGTCGATCCAGCGCCTGTCCGGAAGGCTGACCACGACCGTGCCCGCTTCGGTTCCTGCCATGGACGAAGGCTAACCGGCCCGAAATATCACGATCACTCTCCCTGCGCCCTGGACGCCGGCCGCCCGGGAGCCTGGTCA
>NZ_CEVIVD010000029.1:0-6579 GCF_982290655.1 Protofrankia sp. CiP1_Cm_nod3 | reverse complement strand
CCCGAGGGCCGGGTCACCCGAGGGCCGAGTCACCCGAGAGCCTGCCCGCCTGGGCGGCCGGCTGGTTGTCGTCCCGGATCTCGCCGACAAGCTCCTCCAGGACGTCCTCCAGCGCGACGACCCCGAGGATTCGTCCTCCCTGGTCGGTGACCCGGGCCAGGTGCGCCCCGCTGCGCTGCATCGTGGCGAGCACCGTCGCGAGCCGGTCGTCGGCACCGACCCTGGCCAGCGGGCGGACCCACTTGGTGGGGACCGGCGCCGCCCGCTTGCGCGGGCTGGTTTCCAGGACGTCCTTGAGATGCAGGTACCCGATGAGCTCGCCGGTGGCCGCCCGGACCGGGAAGCGGGAGAAGCCGGTCCGGGCGGCCATCGCCTCCACCCCCCGGGGGGTGACCCCGGCCTCGACCGTCTCCAGGCTGTCGAGAGGCAGCAGGACGCTGCGCGCGCTGCGTTCGTCGAAGTGCAGCGCCCCGGAGAGCAGCCCGTGCTGGTCGGCGTCGAGCAGCCCCTCCCGGCGGGACTCCTCGACGAAGCCGGCGACCTCGTCGCGGGTGAAGGCGCTGGCCACCTCGTCCTTCGGCACCACCCGGACGACGCGCAGACTGAGGTTGGCGACCGCGTTCAGGGCCGCGATCGCCGGGCGCAGGTAGCGCACGATGCCGACGAGGGGCGGGACGAGCAGCAGGGCGCCGCGGTCCGGCCCGGCCAGGGCGATGTTCTTGGGCACCATCTCGCCGATGACCACGTGCAGGAACACGACCGCCGTCATGGCGACGGTGAGGGCGACCGGGTGCAGCAGGGCGTGCGGCATCCCGGCCGCCTCGAGCGGGCCTTCGAGCAGGTGCGCGACCGCGGGCTCCCCGAGCGAGCCGAGCCCCAGGGTGCAGACAGTGATCCCCAGCTGGGTGCCGGCCAGCATCAGGGAGACCTCCTCCATCGCGCGCAACGTGATCCGCGCACGGGCCGAACCGGCCCGTGCCAGCGGCTCGATAGCGCTGCGCCGGGCCGAGATCAGCGCGAACTCGGCTCCCACGAAGAAGGCGTTGGCGAGCAGCAGGACGACGGTGAGGAAGAGCGCGAGCGGGACGTTCACCGCAGCGCCCCCATCGCGTCCGGGGCGGCGGAGCCGCACCACCCGCCCCCGGGACGGCCGCCGTTCCCGGAACGGTCGTCATCCGCGGAACGGCCACCGTCCCTGGGGGCTTCATCCCTGGGGGCTTCATCCCTGGGGGCTTCGCCGCCCGCGGGAGGGCCACCTCCCGTAGGAGCCGTAGAAGAGCCGCCATCCGCTGGAGGCTCGCCGTCGGCACGGACGTGCGCGGGAACCAGACGGACCCGGTCCACCCGGCGGCCGTCCATGAGCTGGACGGTGAGGGTGACGCCGTCGACCTCGACCGCGTCGCCGGCGACCGGCACCCGGCCGAGGCGGTCGGCGACAAGCCCGCCAAGCGTCTGGTACGCCTCGTCCACCGGCAGGTGGACGCCGACGGTCTGCGCCACCTCGTCGAGGCGGAGCAGGCCGGAGAGCAGCCACGTCCCGTCCCGGCGCCGGGCCGCGCGCAGCCCGACCCGGTCGTGCTCGTCGACGACGTCGCCGACCAGCTCCTCGATCAGGTCCTCGATGGTGACCAGGCCGTCCGTGCCGCCGAACTCGTCGATGACGACCGCCATCTGCAGCCCGCCGCGGCGCAGCGTCTCCAGCAGCGGGTCGAGCTCGATCGTGGACGGCACGCTCAGATGAGGGACCATCACGTCGCCGACGGTCACGACGCCCCGGTCGTCCTCGGGGACGGCGACCGCGTGCTTGACATGGACCAGACCGACCACGTCGTCGAGGTCCTGCCCGACGACCGGGAAACGCGAGTGCCCGGTCCGGCGGGTGAGCGCGATCACCTCACTGACCGGGTCACCGGCCCCGACCGTCCACATGCGGACCCGGGGGGTTAGGACGTCCGCGGCCTGCTTGTGCCCGAACGCCAGCGAGCGTTGCAGCAACGTCGCGGTCTCCGGCGCGAGCGTGCCCTGCTCCGCGGACCGGCCGACCAGGGAGAACAGCTCCTGCGCGGAGCGGGCCGAGGCAAGCTCCTCCTGCGGCTCGATGCCCAGCCGCCGCAGCAGAGCCTCGGCGGCGCCGTTGAGCAGGCGGATCAGGAAGGCGGCCACCCGGCTGAACCCCCGCTGGAACCCCTGCACCATCCGCGCGGTCGCCAGCGGCCGGGCCACCGCGAGATTCTTCGGGACGAGCTCGCCGTAGATCATGGTGACGCCCGTGGCGAGCAGCACGGCGATCGCGACGGCGACGCCGGTGGCCATTCCCGCGGGTATCCCGGCGGCCTTCAGCGGGCCGTGGAGCAGGCGCGCGATCGCCGGTTCCACGAGAAACCCGATCGCCAGGTTGGTGATGGTGATGCCGAGCTGTGCGCCGGAGAGCTCGGTCGAGAGCTTCGTGAGCGCCTTGAGGACGCCTCCGGACCTGCGGTCACCGGCTGCCGCGGCACGTTCGACGGTCATCCGGTCGACCGTCACCAGGGAGAACTCGGCGGCGACGAAAACGCCGCAGACCCCGACCAGCACAACGCTGATCAGGATGAGGAGCCACTCGATCACTGTCGCCTGCCCAGGTCGGCCCGGTCCAGGGCAGGCGTCGGACTATGACTGGGTATATCGGGACTAGGCATGGCCCTCTCGGAGGTAGGCGTGACAGAACCCGCCGCGGGCGGGAAGGCGGCCCACCGGCGGTGCCCGAGTGCTCCCGCGGGGCGCCTGCACGTACACATCACCAGGATGCCCGCGTCCGGCCGCCTTGGACAGCCGTCCGAACAGGTCGGAGCAGCCCGCGCGCCGTACGTGCCCCCACGCTCCCCCAGCCCGCGACGCCTCGGCCACGATGACGGCCGGCCCGCGGAGCGGGGCCCGGAAGCGCGCGGAAAACACGGTTCACCAACACGCTCCAGGGGGAGCCCCTGGCCGGCCCCGCCCTGTTCGGCCCCGCGCTATTCGATCTCGAAGAGGCCCTGCCGGACGGCGTACATGACAGCCTCCATCCGCGAGTGCAGCTGCAGTTTGTCCAGGATGTTGCGGACGTGGTTCTTGACCGTGTTCTCGCTGATGAACAGCTTCCGGGCGATCTCCCGGTTGGCCCGCCCCTCCGCGACCAGCTTGAGGACCTCCAGTTCACGGGCGGTGAGGTGGGGTGCGGGCACCCGGCTGGGCCGGTCCTCGGAACCACGGGCGAGCGCGGCGAACTCGACCATGAGCTTGGACGCCATCGACGGGCTGATCAGGCTCAGCCCGTTGTGCACCGCGCGGACCGCGCTGGCCACCTCGTGCGGGGGGATGGACTTCAGGAGGTAACCGACCGCCCCCGCCTTGATCGCCTCGAAAAGATCGGTTTCGTCGTCGCTGACCGTCAACATAACGATCTTCGCGGTCGGCACCTCACGCTTGATCGCGCTCGCCGCGTCGATGCCGTCGCGGTAGGGCATCCGGACGTCCATCAGGACGATGTCCGGCGTGGTTCCCGTGGCTATCGTGACGGCCTGTCGGCCGTCGCCGGCGCGACCGACGACGGTGATGTCCTCTTCAAGATCAAGAACGGTTTCCAGACCCTGGAGGAACAGCTCATGGTCGTCGACCACGAGCACCCGGATGGGCTCGGACTGAGGTGCCACAGGTGGCAGAACACCAATCATCATCACAGATCGGAGCTATCTGGCACGGATGGTCCAACAACGGGCTGCCGGGCGGACGAGCTGCGATCGACGCATGTGCCCACTCTATGTGATGGGGTACTTACACAGAGCCGTGTCTCCACACCGGCACCGATCGAGTCATGCACGGATACCGCTTCCGACATATCGGAATGATACGCGCCGCCTTCCTGCTACGGCGCTTGCTATGACGCTGACGACACACCGTCACCATACCCGCGAAGAGGGCGAATCATCAACCCCGAACTGGGCATATGACACATCCCCCAACGGGCCCGCGACCATGGCCAACAGGCCCACGAGAGTGAGCTCGGCACCGAGCCCGCCGTCGCAACAACTACTCTGTGTAATATTTTGGACGCCCAGATGACGATACTCGCCGCCGTTGCCCGAACGCCCGGCATGCCACCCGCCGCTCGCGGCCGAGCCCCGGCCGCTCGCACTTCGCGGTGTGGCGCCGGTAGCGCTCAGGGCCGATCACGGGCAGCCTGTGGTCATGGTCACACCTTCCCGCAACACGTTCCATCGTCACGTCAAGCCTGGTAACAGCTGGTCCGAGGCGTACGCCCGATGCCACGAGGCCGCGCCCGAGGCCTTCGGCCCGGACCGGCTGCGCAACCTGTGGGGCGGCCAGTGGCGCCGCACCGGAGAGCCGCTGCGCAGCGTCACCCCGGTTGACGGCTCGCCCATCGCCGGCCCGCCGATGATCGAACCGGACGAGGCGCGCGAGGCGATCCGCGCCACCCTCGACGACCACAAACACTGGCGGGACGTACCGCTCCCCGAGCGCAGGGCGCGGGTCACCGCCGCGGTGGACGCCATGGACGATCACCGCGACCTGCTCGCGCTGCTGCTGGTCTGGGAGATCGGCAAGCCGTGGCGGCTGGCGCGCACCGACGTCGACCGCGCGCTCGACGGCGTCCGCTGGTACCTCGAGGAGATCGACCGGATGATCGACGGGCGCGGCCCGCTGCCCGGCCCGGTCAGCAACATCGCGAGCTGGAACTACCCGATGAGCGTGCTCATGCACGCCATGCTCGTGCAGGTGCTCGCCGGCAACGCCGCGATCGCCAAGACCCCGACCGACGGCGGGGCGGCCTGCCTGACCCTCGCCTGCGCGCTGGCGCACCGCGCCGGGCTCCCGGTGGCGCTGGTGTCCGGGTCCGGCTCCCGGCTGTCGAGCGCGCTGGTGCGGGCACCGGAGATCGGCTGCCTGGCGTTCGTCGGCGGGCGTTCCGCCGGCGGGCAGGTCGCCGCGGCACTCGTCGACACCGGCAAACGGCACTTCCTGGAGCAGGAGGGCCTCAACACCTGGGGCATCTGGGAGTTCTCCCAGTGGGACCTGCTGGCCAGCCACCTGAAAAAGGGCTTCGAGTACGGCAAGCAACGCTGCACCGCGTACCCCCGCTACGTCGTCCAGCGCCAGCTCTTCGACCAGTTCCTCGCGGCCTACCTGCCCGTGGTCACATCGGTGCGCTTCGGGCATCCGCTGGCCGTCGCGCACGATGACGACCCGCTGCCCGAACTCGACTACGGGCCCGTCATCAACGCGGGGAAGTCCGCCGAGCTCGCCAGGAAGATCGACGAGGCGATCAGCAAGGGCGGTGTGCCGCTGTACCGGGGGGCGATCGCCGACGGCGCTTTCGTGCCCGGGCAGGACACCTCGGCCTACGTGCCGCCGGTGGCGATCCTCGCTCCCCCGCCGTCGTGCGCGCTGCACCATGCCGAGCCGTTCGGCCCGGTGGACACGATCGTGGTGGTCGACTCCGAGGCCGAGCTCCTCGCCGCGATGAACGCCTCCAACGGTGCGCTGGTCGCCTCGCTCGCCTGCGACGACGAGACGCTCGCCCAGCGGCTCAGCGGCGAGATCCGGGCGTTCAAGATCGGCATCAACAAGCCGCGGTCCCGGGGCGACCGGGACGAGCCGTTCGGCGGCCGCGGCGCGTCCTGGAAGGGGGCCTTCGTCGGCGGCGACCACCTCGTGCACGCCGTCACCGTGGGCAGCGACCCCGGGGAGCGGCTGTACGGCAACTTCCCCGGCTACTCGCTGTACCCGGAGACCTGACATTCCTGGGAAGCGAGTACGTGAACGACCACCGGGGCGACCGTTTGTTCCCTCGTTCCGCGGTCCAGCAGGATGCGATCACATGATTCCGGGGCGAAGGCCGTGCTCGGCCAGCGGGCCGAGGCGAAGGCCCAGGTCATGGCAGCGGGCGGCAAGCTCGGGCAGTGCGCCGAGGGCGCTGCGCCACGCCCGCGGCGCGGACGTGCAGTCGCAGTCGTGCAGCAGGACGGTCCCGCCGCCGCGCAGGTCCGGGGCGAGAGTGTCGAGGACGGTCAGCGGCGTGGCCGTCGACGTCCAGTCCCGGCCCCAGGCCGTCCACAGCACCGGGGTCAGCTCCAGCCGGCGGGCTGCGAGGAGGAACCCCGCGGACAGGATGCCGTGCGGTGGCCGGGCGAACCGCGGCGGATGCCCGGCCACCGTCGTGATCAGCTCCCGGGTCCGGTACAGCTGCCGGTAGGTGGAGCGCGGCCCGCGCAGCAGCATCGGCCGGTGGTCCCAGGCGTGGACGGCCAGCTCGTGACCGGCGTCCACCATCCGCTCGGCCAGGTGTGGCGCGCGCTCCAGCATCGTCCCGAGGACGAAGAAGGTCGCCCGCAGGTCCAGCTCGGCCAGCACGTCGAGGAACAGCGGGGTGGACGCCGGGTCCGGGCCGTCGTCGAAGGTGAGCGCCACGTGGTCCGGCGCGCCGATCCCGGCGAGCCCGGGCATCAGGTGGAGCCGCAGCCGGCGCAGGGTGGCCACCGAGGGGACCGCATGGGTGAGAAGCGCGGCGGCACCAGCGCCCGCGACCGCCCGGACGAAGCC